>JACPMU010000024.1 GCA_016185865.1 Candidatus Woesearchaeota archaeon
AGTCAGTGTTTTCTGCCATCAAGAGGAAGTTTGGAAGCAGCGTAAGCTCTGTCAAGTTTTCCGCCCAAAGGGCAGAAATGTATTGTAGAGCTATCGCCCACAATATTTTTTTATTGCGTATTGGACTTTTTGAACGCTGCCCATATACACGGCTGGCTGCTTAAATGACTATTCTTTCACCAAAACAGCCCTTACAGGCGAGCCTTCTGCCTTTATCTTCAGCGGGAATCCGTAAAAAAGGTAATTGCCCTGCTTCACTTTGCTCAAGTCAAGCCCCTCAAATATGGGCATATTATTCTTTAATAATATCTTATGGGTGCTGTAATCATGCTGGTCCCTTTCTATGCTCAGGGAATCAAGGCCGACTGCCTTAACTTTTTTTGACGCAAGATATTTCGCACCGCTTTTTTCAAGGAAAACGAATTTGTAGTCATATGTTTTGATGGGATTGTTTCTTGTCTTGAGCAACACAATATCATTTTTTTGGATTTTTATTTTTGAATTTCTTAAAATGTTTTTGGTTATTGCGTTTTTCACCTTTGTAAAATCCAGGACAACTGCCTTGCCCATGAACCTGTCAAGGCCCAGCCTGTCAATTGCAACTCCATCGTCTAAAAAATGCAATGGGGCATCAACATGGGAGCCAGTATGCGCGTACAAATCAAATCTTGACTCGTTTGCAATTCCACCTTTCTTTATCGTTGCCACTACTCTTACCCTAGGCTTATTTTCAGGCTTGTCCCTGTAAACAGCCATTTCTTCATTTATTTCAGGGCTTAAGTCATAGAGCTTCATTTTTTCCCAAAAAGCCTTGCGCCAAAAAACCCTGCGCCAAGCAGTCCTGCATTATAATTAACTACCAAATAAATGGGAATTTTCTTCAATACATCAGAGCGCTCATGGCAGCTTTCAAATGCCTTTACAAAGTTATCATCAAAAATATCCCTGTTTTTGGGCGCAATCCCCCCTGCAATGTAAATGCCGCCGTAAGGCAGCGCGTCAAGGGCGCAGTTGGCTGCGAATTTCGCATAAGCGTCCCTGAAAATCTCAAACGTTTTCCTGCACGTTTCATCAGTTTTCCTGTATTTTGATATAATCTGCGGCTTGTTTTTTGCCTTGTCTGCCTCTTTTGTATATTTTGTTGGCTTTATTTTTCCTTTTTTCCTCAAAAATGCGTAAATATTCTCTAATCCAATGCCTGAAACAACCTGCTCATAGCTGGCATTCTGCCTTATTTTTTTGCGTTTTTTGATAAAATCAACAATCTCAATCTCCTGCCTGCCTTGCGCCGGAAAATCACAGTGCCCTGCCTCTGATGGAATAGGCCTGTATGATTCGTAATGCTCGTCATAAACCAAAGTTGTCTTGCCAAGCCCTGTTCCTGCTCCTATTACAACAATAGGGGCTTCCGGAATTTTATGGGCTTTTTTAATCACAGCAATATCAGCTTTTTTGAGCATGCTTATTCCGTATCCGATTGCCTCAAAATCATTTATAAAAATTATTTTTTTTAAGTCTGTATTTCTGCACAATTCTTTTCGCTTCAAATTCCATCTCAGTTTTGTTATGCTTATGCTGCTCCTGTCAGGAGAAACAATCCCTGCTCCTGCGATGCAGGCTTTTGCTATCTTTATTTTGTAATTTTTTATTATATAACCTAGTGCTTCAGTAATTGCATTGTGCAGGCTTCCAAGTTCCCTGCTCTTGAAGTGAAATGATAGAAGCAATTCGGAACTATCCCCCTTAATTCCGAAAACGCCTAAGCTGGTGTTTGTGCCCCCAATATCAGCGCCTAATATGAAAGAATTATATCCTTTTTTGTTGAATTTTTTATGTTGTTTTTGCGTAAACAGCATTTTCACTTTGCTCCTCTTTGTATATTTAAATCTACTTTGGCAAAGTTTATTAATTTATTGAAATTTTGGCCTGTTATGGAATATAAGAAAATATTAAAGCACATTTATTCACTGGAAAGCCCGAAGATAAAGCTTGGATTGGAAAGAATCCAGAGCCTGCTTGACAAAATTGGCAACCCGGAAAAGAAGTTAAAATGCATCCATGTTGCAGGCACCAACGGCAAGGGCAGCGTATGCGCAATGATTTTTTACATTCTTAATGAAGCGGGCTACAAAACAGGCATGTACACAAGCCCTCATTTAAAGAGATTCAATGAAAGAATAAGGATAAGTGAGCACTTTATAACAGACAAGGAAATTGTTGATTATTTTTTAAAAGTCAAGCCCCATATAACAAATCAAAGTTTTTTTGAGATAACAACTGCAATGGCTTTTCTTTATTTCAAAGACAAGAATGCTGATTTTGTTGTCTTGGAAACCGGATTAGGAGGAAGATTGGACGCAACTAATGTTGTTAACCCTTTAGTTTCTGTTATAACCAACATTGGACTGGAACATACAGATTTGCTTGGAAACACAATTGAAAAGATTGCATTTGAAAAAGCAGGAATAATAAAAGAAAATGTGCCAGTTGTGGCAGGCGCTGAAGGCAAGGCATTGAAAATTATCAAAAAAATTGCAAATGAAAGAAATGCGCCGTTAATAATTGCTAAAAAACATAAAAACATTCACTTTAAACATTTGCAGGGGAATTTCCAGCAACAAAACAAGGACATTGCATTAACAGCAATCGGCGCATTAAAAGAGCGCAATCTAATAAAAATAAACCAAAATCAGACAATAAACGGGATTAAAAAAACCATATGGAACGGAAGGCTTGAATTTATCTCTAAAAACGTGCTTGTTGACTGCGGGCACAATCCAGCAGGATTTGATACCTTAAAAAAAGAATTGATTATTATTAAAAAACAAAAAAATATTAAAAATTTCATTTTTGTCATTGGGATACAGCAAGATAAAGATATTCCAGTGATGCTAAAAACAATCAACCCATTGATTTCAACGATAATTTTTACAAAATCAGGAAATGAGAAGGCAGCAAAACCAAAAGAATTATTAAAAACATTCAAAAGAATCAACAACAATAAAAAAATTAAAGCAAAAATAATAAACAATCCAAAAAAAGCATTAAATCACGCAAAGAAAATTGCTGATAGAAATGAATTAGTTGTTGTTGCTGGCTCTATCTATTTGGTTGGGGAGGTTATTTAGTATTTGGCCGGCACCCGTTCTGGGTTTCTGCCGTATGTAAAAACCGAGCAGTCAAAATTCTTGCCAGAATAAACATTGATTCCCCAGCCAGGAGTTATGCCTGCATTATCTCGAGCTTTTTTCCTCATAAGGGAAGACAATCTTCGATAATCCATCTTTCTAAAGCAAACAACAACGGCATCGTCAAAATTTATTTCTATCTCTTCTACTCCTTTCACAAGCTCAGGACTGTATATTTGCTTTAAATCTCCATCTATGACACGCCCCTTCGATATAATGAAGAATCGCGGTCCGGACAAATGCTCATAGCAATCCTCCAAGCCAGGTAGCGCAAGCTGCGATACCCCGCGAGGCAGGTTGGGCAATTTCTTTTCTATTTCTGCCAGCATGCTATCAATAGACTTTTCTCTTGCCGAAGAATCTGATACATGATTTGCAACTGCCATTTTCCGGAAAAAGGGATTTTTGTTTTTAAATATTTACACTTTTGCTACCTTCTCATAACTAAAAACTCCACCACAACCTATTTAAATCACTTGGCTATACAAATCATTGTGGGAAAATGGGCGGTGTAGATGCAGATTTAATCAACATAAATGGCATGCCTGACAATGCCCTGAAAGAATTCCTAAGGAAGAATGCTGTTTCTCTGAGCGTTTTTGAGGCAAGAAAAGAAGAAACCCTACAATCACAGAATTGTATATCTTCAACACGCAATGGAGCGAGCATTCTTCTTACAAGAGCAGCAGGCATGTTTTGAAAGCCCTGTTGCCAACCAATGCGCCGAATGTCATTCTTGGCCCTGTTGAGGATTCAGGAATTGTAGAATTGGGATACATCAATAATGAAAGGTACGGTATTGTTGTCAGCCACGAAAGCCACAATCATCCTTCCCAGGTTGTCCCGTATGAAGGCGCTGCAACAGGTGTTGGAGGAATAATAAGGGATGTATTGTGCATGGGCGCGAAAGTCATTGCAATCGCTGACCCATTGAGATTTGGAAATCCAAACGGAAAAAACAAGAACAAGGTGAAATACATTGCAAACGAAGTCATCAATGGAATTGCAGGATACGGGGACGCTGTCGGCATTCCAAACATCTGCGGCGATGTTTACTTTAACGATTCTTTTGATGAAAATTGCCTTGTCAATGTTGTTTGTTTGGGAATTGTAAAAGAAAAAGACATAATCCACAGCTTCGCTCCAGCAAACGCGGAAAATTATGACATTGTTGTTGTTGGAAAAGCAACAGACAACAGCGGATTTGGAGGGGCTGCATTTGCCTCATTAATTTTGGATGAAAAAGACAGGGAAAGCAATCGTGGAGCTGTTCAGGTGCCTGACCCGTTCCTAAAAAATGTGATAATAAGGGCTTCTTACGCTGTTTTTGAGGAAGCCAGAAAAAATGGGATAGGGCTTGGCTTCAAGGACATGGGCGCAGGAGGAATAATGTGCAAGTAAATGTTTCAATGCAGAACCTGCCCCCTTACATGATAGCCTGCTCAGAAACACAGGAGAGGTTTACATGGATATGCCCTCCTGAATTTACAAAAGCATTATTGAAAATCTACAATGAGGATTTTGAGCTGCCTCAAATATCCATTGGAGCAGGGGCTTTTGTCATCGGCAAAGTCACAAAAAGCCAGGATTACATTTTAAGGCACAATGGAAAAATTGTCTGCAATGCTCCTATAAAGGCTGTTACACAAGGCATCAAATATGAAAGGGCAAAAAAAGCGCCAAAAAGAAATTTCAAGGAGCCAAACCTAAAAGAACCAAATGACTACAGCAAAGCATTGCTGGAAATCTTAAAGCACCCTAATGTTGCATCAAAGGCAAAAGCGTACAAGCACTATGACACAAGCGTGATGGGAAATGCTATTATCGAAAGCGGCTACGCAGACGCCGGTCTAATAAAAGCTGCTGATAACTCAGCTTTTGGAGTCGCTTTAAAAACAGACTGCAATCCCCGCTATTGCAGAATAGATCCATACTGGGGGGCTGTCAATGCTGTTGCTGAAAGCATGAGGAATGTTGCTGCAGTCGGCGCAATCCCAAGCGCATTGACAGACTGCTTAAATTACGGCAATCCAGAAAAGCCAGAGGCATTTTATGATTTCTATGAAGGGGTCAGGGGAATTGCAGACGCTGCAAGGAATCTGCATTACAAGGGAACAAAATACCCTGTGCCTGTCATTTCCGGCAATGTAAGCTTCTATAATGAATCTGCTTCAGGCAATTCCATTGACCCGTCGCCGATAATAGGGTGCATCGGGGTTTTGAAGGACTACAGCAGGGCGATAACTATGAAGATAAAAAAAGAAAACTCAGCATTGTTTTTAATCGGAGAAAGAAAAGACGAGCTGGGAGGCTCTGTTTATTATGATGTTAATAATGAAATTGGCGCAGTTGTGCCGATAACTGACTTTGAAAAGGAAAGAAATATGGTTTATGCTGTAATTGACGCGATAAATGCCGGCCTGTTGCTTTCGTGCCACGACATTTCTGATGGTGGATTGGCAGCAGCAATTTCAGAAATGATTTTAGGGGGAGATGCTGACGGCGAGATTGGCGCTGAGATTAACCTTGATTTCACAAATTTAAGAAGCGACAAGGCATTGTTTTCAGAAACAAGCGGATTTGTTTTTGAAGTCGAAGGCAAAAATCTGGAGAAATTGAGAACCTTGTTCAAGTTCTATAAAATTAATTTGATTGAACTGGGCAAAACAGCAGGAAAAAATCTTGCAATAACCAAGAATAATAAAAAAATTATTAATCTGCCGATTTCAAAACTGAAAGAAACGTGGACAACAGGGTTTGTGGAGGCGCTGGAATAGAATGCCAAGCAAAAAACCGAACGTAGCAGTGATTTACTTCCCGGGCAACAACTGCGAAGAGGAATCCCTAAAAGCTGTTTTAGCCTCGGGAATGGACGGCAAAATAGTAAGATGGAATGAAAGAAAAGGAATTGAGAAATATGACGGCTTCATAATACCAGGAGGCTGGGGATACGAGGACAGGATTCGTGCGGGAGTCATAATGGCAAAAGACCCTGTTTTTGGCATGATAAGAAAAGAAGCGGAAAACAGCAAGCCTGTTTTGGGAATCTGCAACGGCGCTCAAGCCTTGGTTGAGTGCGGCATGATACCTGGCCTTAAAAGTAATGTCGAGATGGCGCTTGCTCCAAACAAAAACCCGTTCATTGACGGATATTACACAACATGGGTTAATGTCAAAAATGAGCAGGATAAAAACAGCAATGCATTCACAAAATTTACTGGAAAAAATGAAGTTATTCCGATGCCCATTGCCCATGGCGAAGGAAGGTTTGTGACAAAAGACAAGGAATTGCTCTCTAAACTGATAAAAAACAAGCAGATTGTTTTCAGGTACTCAGCAAAAGACGGAGATATAGAAGAAGGATTTCCAACAAACCCGAATGGAGCGATGCACAACATTGCTGCCATCTGCAGCAAAAAAGGCAATGTGATGGCAATAATGCCCCATCCTGAAAGGGCATCCTTCATAAGGCAGCTGCCAGATATTACGGATTTAAAAAACAAATTTGCAGGCAATATAATGGCAATGGAAGAGCCTGCGCCTGCAATGAATGTTTTCAGGTCAATGAAAAAATACATTGAGGAGGAAATACTCTGAAAATGCCCATAAAAACAGTTGAGATGGTTGTGAGCCTGAAAGTGCCTGACACAACAGCAATTACTGCGCTGCAGACGCTGCAAAAAATCGGCTTCAGCAAAATCATGAATGTTGCAAGGTCAGACTACTACAAGTTTTCAATTGAAGGCGATGAAAAAAAATTCATGAATCAGATATGCAAGGCTGATATTCTGGTCAATGCAAACAAGCATGCTTATGCTTTTTCAGTACCGAAAGAAAGCAGCATCAAAATTTTAGTAAAAAATATAAATGGTGGAGAAAGCAGCATTTTAACTGTATTGAAAAACAGGCTGGGTTTCAAGAACATTGAAAAAATTGAAAAAGCAACTTTGTGGAGCCTGTCAATAGAAGCTGATGAAAAAGAAGCAAGAAAAATTGCGGACAAGGCTGCAGGGGAATTGCTTGTTAATGAGCATTATCAGGAATATGAAATATTGCAGGTGAATGGATGAACAAAGCACTAATCATTTTCGGCTCAAAAACCGATGAAAAAGTGTATAATGAAATTGCCAAAGAATTGAAAAAGCAAAAAGTTGTCTTTGACTTAAGAATTAGCTCTGCGCATAAAACTCCCGAAGATGTTGACAAGACATTGGAGAATGATTATGCTGTTGTGATTGCAGGCGCCGGCTTGGCTGCGCACTTGCCCGGAGTGGCTGCCGCAAGAACCCTAAGGCCGGTAATTGGAGTTCCCTGCGAGGGCAACTACCAGGGGCTGGATGCGCTGCTTGCAATAGCGCAGATGCCACCCGGAGTTCCTGTTCTTGCTGTCGGGGTCAACAAAGGAAATGTAGCTGCTGAAAACTGCGCAAAGATGATGAAGAAATACAGCAGCATAACCATACTTGGGGATAAGAATAATGACGCTGTCAAAAAAGCAGTTGAAACTCTGAAAAAATTTGTTATAGTGCCAAATTTTAGCAATAAACCAAATCCAAATACAGTCAACATTGAGTTCACGTATTTTGACGAGCCTGTTGAAAAGAAAGACGAGCTTGTCATTTACTGCCCTTTGCTTTTGGACAAGGACGACAAGGCAGAGGCTTCCCTGAATTTGCTGAAGCACACAAGCCATGGCCTGTGGGTTGGCCTCAACAATGGAATTAATGCGGCAGTTGCAGCGGTTGAAATAATGAACATTGACAATGAGTTCGAGGAACAATTGACTACCTACAGAAGGGAAATTGGAAAGAAAGTTTTGGACACAAATAAATAAAATGCTCTCGGATACAATTCTCAAAAATCAGCTAAAACACACATTAGATAAAACTAACTTTAAAATTGGCAAAAAATATGAAGGAAAGGTTAGGGACAATTACTCTTTTGACGGAAAAAGAATCATAATAACGACTGACAGGATTTCAGCTTTTGACAGGGTTTTGTGCTCAATTCCCTTCAAGGGACAGGTGCTGAACCAGACATCAGCCTTCTGGTTTGAGAAGACAAAAAATATTGTTAAAAATCATGTAATCAGCGTGCCTGATCCCAATGTCATGATTGTCAAAGAATGCAAGCCATATCCTGTTGAGATGGTTGTCAGGGGATACATAACCGGGGTTACGACAACATCGGCTTGGTATAATTATGAAAGAGGAACTAGAAATTTCTGCGGCAATATTCTTCCGGAAGGCCTGAAGAAAAACCAAAAATTTGGAAAGCCGATTATAACTCCTTCAACAAAGGCGGAGCATGGACTGCATGACGAGTCAATTTCAAGAGAAGAAATCATAAAAAGAAAGCTGGTTGATGAAAAAACATACAGGAAAATGGAAAAAGCTGCATTGGAATTGTTCGATTTCGGAACAAGGCTTGTTGCAAAAAACAATTTGATTTTGGTTGACACAAAATATGAGTTTGGCGAGCTGAACAACGAGTTGGTTCTGATTGACGAAATCCACACTCCTGATTCCTCAAGATTCTGGATAAAAAGCACTTATGATGAGCTATTCTCACATGGTGATGAGCCGCAGAAGCTTGACAAGGAGTATGTACGGCAATGGCTTGCAAGCAAAGGATTTATAGGGGAAGGAAAAATTCCTTCAATTCCTGAGGATGTAAAAATAGAGGCTGCTAAAAGGTATATACAGGCTTATGAAATGATAAGCGGCAAAGAATTTAAGGCTAAGAATGAGGATGTTTTGGAAAGGATTAAATCCAATTTAAAAAAGGCCAATATTTTAAAATGAACCTTTCCAAAGAAAAAAAAGTGATGCTTCTTGCAGCGAAGCAGACATCAAAGGTTATTTTGAAGCATTACGGCAAAAAAGAAGCCGTTAAAGTGAAGCCAAACAAAAGCCTGGTTGGGGTGGCTGATATAGAATCCAATAAAGCAATAATAAACACAATAAAGAAATACTTTCCAAAACACAGCATTCTCTCTGAGGAAAGCGGTTTTGAGGACAACAAATCATATTTTAAATGGATTATAGACCCGATTGACGGAACCCACAACTTTCTGCATAACATCCCTGTTTTCGGCACTTCAATAGCACTGGAGCATAAAAATGAAGTTGTTTTGGGCGTGCTGAATTTCCCTATTTTGTGCATCACTGCCGTTGCCGAGAAAGGCAAAGGGGCATTTCTTAATGGAAAAAGAATCAAAGTATCAGATAAAAAATCCCTTGACCACTCATTTTTGGCTTTTGAGTTCTCTTATGCAAACAGAAAGCAGAAGATAGGGTTTCTTGAAAGGATTGTCCACAAGACAATTGACGTGAGGAATTTCGGCTCTGCAATCTACAACCTGATGCTGATAGCATCAGGAAAATGCGAAAGCTATGTTGTTTTTTCAACGCATCCATGGGACATGGCAGCTGGCTTTTTGATTGTTGAGGAAGCAGGCGGCATGGTAACTGGGCTGAAAGGCGGCAAGTACAGCCTAAATGACGACAAGTTTGTAATTTCAAACGGGAAAGTGCACAAAGAGCTTTTAAAATACTTAAAATGAGGCTGACAATTCTGGGAAGCGGGACTGCTGCGCCGTTGCTTGACAGGAACTGCGCCGGCTATATCATCGAGGCTGGCGGCAGGAAACTGCTGTTTGACAGCGGCCCTGGCACAATAAGAAGATTATTGGAATTAAGATATGATTTGTTTGAAATTGGGGAAATTTTCTATACCCACCTTCATAACGACCATATAAACGATTTGGGCGCGATAATATGGAGCAGCAATTACGGCGGCATAAGGAAAAAGCCATTGAACCTTTATGGGCCATATGGTTTTAAACAATATTATAATACCTTAGTTAAAAAATTATTGAAACCAACAAAAATTAATTTTAAGGTAAATGCCAGGGAATTTAAAAAATCCATTATAAAGATAAAGAATACAACAATAAGCACAGATGAAATCAGGCACAGCAGCACAACAAAAAGCATAGCTTACAGGATAAAGCACAAAAACAAAGCGCTTGTTTATGCAGGAGATGCAGAATACTGCAGCGAAGTGATTAAAATCGCAAAAAATGCAGATGCATTGCTCATTGAATGCTCCCTTCCCGACAATAAAAAGATGGAGG
>JACPMU010000025.1 GCA_016185865.1 Candidatus Woesearchaeota archaeon
GAGCAACAAATTGAAACTATTGAATTCGAATATGAAGAAAAAAGAACACCTCATTTTACCGGCTCCACTCCAGAACACGGTTCTACAGCAAACAGCCCGTCAGCAATATCAATTTCTTTTAATTACCCAATTGTCAAGGGAAGCAATATCATAATTTACGATTTAAACAATAATAAGCTAGCAGAAGGTGGATTAGTAACTACAAGATTAGGACTAGAAATAAGCAATGTGCATAAACTTAATCTTGGAACGTATAAGGTAACTTATCATGCCATATGGCTTGGCGGCTCTGCTCATGATGGAGAATTTTATTTTATAGTGAAATAAAAATCAATCCGCAGCAGCTACCATCTGCCTCAAAATCTTCTGCTTCCCATCCCATTCCAATACAACCTTAAGAACGTCAATGATAGTCTCGACAGGAATTATGTTGATTTTTTTCATCTTGTCGCACAAGCGCATAAAATTCCTTCTTCTTTGCCTTTATCCTGTTTATCAAATCAATGTAGGATTCTGTTGCATCAGAAGAGGTTAATGGATGGTAAGGGGAAGATTGCAATGCGCCGATTAAGGCTCCTAAAGCTTCTCCAAAATCACGGGGAGAATCTGCAATTGGCAGTTCAGCAAACCTGCTGAATGCTTTTCCTCCGAGCATTATAAGAATTGGAGTTGAACCTGCACTCGCTTTTTTCCAGCCTTCTGCAAAGCCGTTTATGAAATCGCGTTTCCTGAGGCCCAAAAGCTCATTGGACTGCTGTGCCAATATCCATGCATCATTCACGTCAGCGTCTGAAAACACACCCATGAGCAGAAACTTTCACAGAGGGTATATAAATATTTTGAAAAAATTAATCAGCAGCAACAATCTGCCTCAGGATTCTCTGCTTTCCGCTCCAGTCAAGAACAACTTTAAGAACATCCTGTATGGTTTCAACAGGGATTATCTTTATTTTGTTTATTTTGTCTTTGTCAATGATGATGTCTTTTAAATTTGTTTTTGGTACAACAACATTCTTTATTCCGGCCTCGATTGCAGCCTCGACTTTGGCAGTCACCCCTCCGATAGGAAGCACTTCCCCCCTCACAGACAATGAGCCAGTCATTGCAAAATCCTGCTTTACAGGCACTTTCTTGAATGCGGAAATGACAGATGTTGCAACTGCAATGCTTGCCGAATCGCCTTCAACACCATCATGCGTCTGCAGGAACTGGACATAAATGTCATAGGTTTCCTTCAGATCTTCCCCAAAATATTTTTTGATAATTGCAGTTACATTTTTTATCGCTTCTTTTGCAATTTCCCCAAGCTTTCCTGTTGCAATTATCTCGCTTTCCTTTCCTCCAGGAGTTACTTCAGATTCAATAGGCAAAATAATTCCGGAGAAAGGAGGAGTGACTCCAATAATAGCAAGTCCATTGACCCTTCCGACCCTTTTACCTGATGTGACAATGACTTCATACTCTTTCTTCTGCTCGATGTACTTGTCAGCGATCTGCTGCTCAAGAGTCCTTGCAATTTTCTTTGCACCGAGAATGTGCGTTTTCATGACAAGCTTTGCTTTCTCTTCCAAAGCCATGTCTCCTGCTGCCCTTATTAATCCCCCAAGCTCTCTTAATCTTAATGTCAAATGCCCTTTCCTGTTTGCCCTTCTCCTTGCTTCCTCAACAATCGCCTCAACAGCCTCATTGCTGAAATGCGGTATTTTCTTGTCCTTTACAACCTCCTGCGCGACAAAAACAGCAATCTTGTTCCTGTTTTCCTCTGTGTCGGGAATAGTTTCCTTCATGTAAACCTCATACCCATATCCGCTGATCCTGCTTCTTAATGCAGGGTGCATGTGTTTTATTGTTTCGTAATTGCCTGCTGCCAAAAGAACAAAATCGCAAGGAACTGGCTCTGTCCTCACCATTGCCCCTGCGCTTCTCTCGCTTTGGCCTGTAATCGCAAATTTCCTTTCCTGCAGTGCAGATAATAATTCCTGCTGCGTTGCGGGCTGCAGGGTTGCAATTTCATCTATAAATAAAACCCCCATATGGGATTTATGGATCATGCCTGCAACAACTCTTTCATGGGCTGGTGTTCCCAGGCCTCCTGACTGGAAAGGGTCATGCAGAACATCTCCAAGCAAAGCGCCTGCATGAGCTCCTGTTGCGTCATTAAAAGGCGCTTGCTTTCTCTTGTAATTGTCAACAATGGCTCTTGGGATTTTCACCCTGCCTTCTGCCCTTTTGCCCAAATTAAGGAAAATTGCAAATGCGATTAAAAATACAGTGCCCCCTAAAAAGAAGGCTGCAAACATGATGTCGGATTTGTAATAAGAGCGTGCCCACCAGGGGGCAAACATCGCTATAATCACAAGAATAAACATTATTATATTCTGGTTCTTGAACATTGTCATGCTCTGCAGCTTCGCCTTTGCAACCAAATCCCTTCCCTGTCCGGCAGGGACTGTCCTTATCAAAGGCATGTTATCGTCATTTGGATTTGGAAACGATATGATGTCAGCAAGCTTCTCCATCGGCAATAATTCAGCCAACGCCAATCCAAGCATTGATTTTCCTGTGCCTGGCTCTCCTATTAAAAGAACATGCCTTCTCTGCTGAGCAGCTTTCTTTATGACATTGACTGCCTCATCCTGGCCAATGACCTGGTCTACAATCTTTGCAGGCACTTTTATGTCTGCTGTTGACTTGAACTTTAGAGTAACCATCCCAAGATTGTATATGTTTGTCTATTTTTAAAGCTTGCTATTGCCATATAGAAAATAATAAATAACCTGCATTAAACTTGAAATAAAACAATGAAAGAAAACACTCTTTTAAAAATTGCCTTGGTCTGCTCTTTAATCGGATTAATTGCCTTATATTTTATTTCAACAAAAATTGAAGTCAAGGACTACAAGCCGAATCTGGTGAATGAAAACATAGGCGATGATGTGAAATTAGAGGGAATTGTGACAAAAATATCAGACAAAGGAGATGTTGTCTTTGTTGAAGTCAGCCAGCAAAATCACATTGCTGTTGTCTTGTTCACAGATGATAATGTAAATTTAAAAAATGGCGACAGTGTTGAGGTCATTGGCGAAGTGCAGGAATACAACGGAAAAAACGAGATAATTGCCCAAAAGATAAGGGTGATCAAGTAGTGTTTATCGAAATAATTATTGCAATTCTCCTTGGCTGCTTAATGGGCATTATAACGGGGTTAACTCCGGGGCTGCACATCAATCTTGTTGCATTGATTCTGTTCAGCATATCTCCTATTTTATTAGGCTACACAAATGTTGTTGCAGTTGCGTCTTTCATAATTGCAATGTCGATAACACATACCTTCACAGATTTCATAAGCGCAACTTATCTTGGCGCTCCAAGTGATGACACTGCATTGGCTGTGCTGCCTGCGCACAGGATGCTTTTGGAAGGCATGGGCCATGAAGCTGTAAAATTGGCTGTGATTGGAAGCCTGTTGTGTTTGATTTTGACAATTATTTTATCCCCGTTGCTGATTGTCATTGTTCCGCTAATTTTTGCTTATCTGAAAGATTACATAGGATGGCTGCTGCTTGCAGTTGTTGTTTTCATGATTCTGAGGGAAGAAAATTTGAACAAAAAATTCTGGGCTTTTGCTGTTGTCGCCTTGTCGGGAATTTTGGGGTTGGTTGTTTTCAATGTGCCGAATTTAAAGGATCCTTTATTGCCGATGCTTTCGGGATTATTCGGCGTCAGCGTTTTGCTCCTGAGCCTGACTCAAAAAGTTGTTTTGCCGATACAAAGGACAACTGAGATGATTAAAGTCAAGACAAAAGATGTTATTAAGGCCCTTGGCTCAGGAGTTTTTTCCGGCTCCTTGGTTTCGATATTTCCGGGATTAGGTCCTGCGCAGGCAGGAGTCTTATCGAGCCAGATTGCAGGAAAAATAGATGTATTTGGCTATCTTATCATGGTTGGTGGAATTAACACAGTTTCAATGGTCCTGTCTTTGATAACGCTTTTCACAATTGAAAAGGCAAGAAACGGCTCGATTATTGTGGTGCAGCAGTTATTGCAGAGCATTGATGTTAATATGCTGGTTTTGTTTTTGTGCGTTGCATTGATTGCAGGAGGCATTGCAACATTTTTAACATTATATATTAGCAAAATATTCTCTTCAATAATGAACAAACTGAATTATTCAATGGTCAGCATTTTGATCATTGCTTTTGTTGCGGCAATGGTTTTGTACTTTTCCGGCTTTGTTGGATTTTTGATATTGGCAATTGCAACATCAATCGGATTAATCCCGAACATTGTGGATGTCAGCAGGAGCAACTCAATGGCGTGTTTGCTGGTTCCGATTATTCTGGTGAATTTGCTATAAAACAAAACCTTTTTAAAACAATAAATTTTCCATAAGCCTTATGGAAGGCGTAATTGTGAACTTCAGAGGCTCAAGAAGGGTAAAGAAGGGCAACCACATGATTGTCCAAATCAGTAGCATTGACTCCAAAGAAAAGGCATCAAAATTAGTTGGAAAAAAAGTTGAGTGGAAAACTTCTTCAGGGAAAATATTGACTGGCAAAATAGCCGCAGCGCACGGCAATAACGGAGCCTTAAGGGTCATTTTTGAGACCGGGATGCCGGGGCAGAGCATTGGCACCAAAGTGGCTGTTGAATAATTTGTTAGAAAGGTTTAAGTCCATCTTTAATTATAGTAATTTTTCTCATTTGTGGAAAAATTACTTGATGTCTATTTATAATTCAACATACTAACTCTTTCCTATTCTTGTTTTTTATAAATACAAGAACTCTTACTTTTATCCCTTTCACTTTGCTACCACAATTGTTAATATTTATAGAACTGCTAAATTTCTCAGGGCAACCTCTAATTTAGTTCTGTGTTCGGGTCCCTTTTCTGCATACCGTTTTAATTTTCTTTGTGCGTGATTGGTTCCAAGAAGACCTAAATTTTGGTATATTCTTATTGCATGCTCAAGATGTTCTTCGTGATTTGCTAGAATTTCATCTGCGCCTCCTACATAAAAACCTAATAATCCTAATCTTACTTCTTCACTATTTGTGTCAAGATGCAATGGGCAACCTATTTCTGGTGCTGTCCTTCGACCTGCTTCGTAACCTAGGCGACTACTTAAACTATAGTGGGCTGCCCTTAATCCTCTTACATTTCTCCCAAAGTCCTTCCTTTGCCATCTATCTGCTGCATCAGATGCTCCTTCTAAATATGCAAAACTGCCTTTTGCTAATTCTCTTTCAATTATTGCATCAAATTGCCTTTCCCAAAGTTCTTTTCCTTGCATTTTTTACATTATAAATAAGAATAGTCCTTATAAACCTTTCGATTTTATAGCTATCAATTAGTGGTAATTTATTTTATATATTACACAACATAATTACTTGATATTTTTTTCCGACAGCCTTCCGCATGCTCTGCAAGCGAGTTGCGTCTCACTAAAATTTTGCCCCGCATACTTCTGCTAAAGCGTTCACAAACGGTTTACTTTTATCACCATTACTTATAAAAGTCGTTCTCGGATTTTTTGAAAAGTCTGTTTGTTATCTATTTTAAAAATTATTAAACATCTTTTCTTTCATCTTTTTGACGCAATTCTCAGCAACGATTTTTAAATTAATCATGTCAAATTCATTGTATTCAACCAGCAAATTAAGATAATAATCATTACCAGTTGCCCTGTACATTCTCCACAAAGTTAAAGCATCTCCTCCATAGAACTTGTCCACAATGCTGCTTCTTTTGATTCCTAAGCTTTTTTCTATATTTTTTAAACCGCCTTTTAGCCCTAACCTATCAGTTACTGACCTGACGTCAAAATTGGGTATTCTTGGCAGCAGATTCGGGTACCT
>JACPMU010000026.1 GCA_016185865.1 Candidatus Woesearchaeota archaeon
ATTTTAAGTCCATTATCGCCCTTAATGGCTTTATTCTTGCATCAACATTGGCTTCATGCTGCCATTCCATAAATCTTTTTGCTTCCCAGTCCCATAACGGAAAAGTCATATGCTCAGCAGGCACTAGCTGAACAACAGGCATTTTTCCAAATGCATGCTCCTTCACAAACTCAAGGTCTTCTTTTGGGACAATTCCCCTTATATGGCTGCAGCAGCTTCCGCAAGCGTTGCACTTGAATTGTGGAATTTCTGATTGAATTGGAATGAACATTTTATTGCTTTTTAACCTTAAAGCCCCCGCTTGGCAGCGCCCTTATAATTTCATCAATCGTGCCCCCTATCTTGTGCTGGATGTATTTTGCAACCGAGCTTGATTTTTCATCGCCTTGGATTAAAACAACATACTTGTCGCAGTTTGCTTTGATTGCATCAACTGGCCCCGACATTATCTGCTGGCTTTTATTGATTCCGACTGCTAAATTTACCTTATTGCCTATGTAATTTGTCTTGCCGTAAACCATGAAAGCTCCTTTTCCCATGTACTCTCCGGCTTTTGTTTTTTTGCTTACCTGTTCAGGATTTACATAAAAAACAGAGCTTGCCTGCAGCCCGAGCTTCCATGCCCTGCTGAATGTGCATGTGGCATCTGCAGTTTCTTCCTTTGTTTTTTCCCCGATTGCTTTTCCCTCGCTTTTCACAACAAAAAAAGGGCTTCCTGCCATATCTGTGTGAAAAACCAAGTCATTTGCCTCAGTGTGCTTTTTTACAACAATTTCATTGGAAGTAGCATCCCTTCCGCCAACAGCCAAAAATCCCTCTGAGCTTACAAACCACCTGAATTTTTCATACCATTCCTGCTTTCTTTCCTTTAATTTCTGCTGCTTTGACTTTTCAAGCGTTATTTTTTCCTTTTTCAGCTCAAGCTCATGAAGCTTCCTGATGCTGTCATTTAATGCCTTTTCAGCTCCTTCTATTTTTTTCTTTATTTTCTTTGCCTTTTCAAAATAGGCAGCTGCGTTCTCTTCTATGCTTTTTGTTAAATCTAACACTAGCCTTGCCATGTTTGATGATGGGAAGCTATATTGTTTTTATATTTATTCATCATAACATTTAAATAACCATTCCACAAAAAACATGTTGATGATTAAAAAAACAAAAGAGGTTCTTAAAAAGCTTGAGTTCGGCTTTCTGGAATTGTTTATTGGGTTCTTCATGGTGATTGGTCTTATAGGATATTTTGGCACTTTGCCTGCAGACCTTGACTGGATTGACCATACAGTTGCATTTTTGATGTTTTCGTATTTCTTTTACATTCTCAATATAACTTCAATACTTTTCGGAAAAACCAGTAAAACTGCTAATTTTTTGATTGTTACATCATATTTATCGCTTTTTTTCAAGGATATACTAAGCTATACACAGGCAAATGCATTCAAATTCACAGTAATAAAATTTGTTGACAAAATTTATTTATTTTTCCATGATAATTTGGCATTAACAAACCTTGTGGCATTTTACATTGGAATTATTGGAATCCTAGCTGCAAGCCTCTACCTAACCAAAAGAATAGAGATTTCCCATCCCAGCTTTTTGTATGCAATAGCTAAAAGCCATTTCAAAAAGGGTTTAATGAAATTTGTTGCAATTTTTTTATCGCTTCTTTCATTCTACTACTTTGCTTATAACCCAATTTTGGAATGGCTCGAGTTTGTGCTTGATGATCCAATAGTTTTGGTTGGAATCATATTTTTTGTGGCCACTATTGCAAAGCATCGTTACAAATTCCACAAAAAACACATCATATTCAGAATAGGCGATTTGGTGTGGGGCTGGTACAGGAAATTCATATCCCTTTTCCACTACAAAAAAACTCTGCCTCTGGCGATATCTGGGCTTTTAATACTGCATGCCTTGTCGGATTTGGGAGTATTCGGGTATTCCCTGATATTCCTCAAGGAGAATTTTTACCTTGAATTTTTGAAAAGCGAGCATATTCCATTCCTAAAGCTGTTTATTGAAGATACGAAAAGCATGCCAAGCTTTGCCGCAATACCATTGTTCATTGATTACGCGCTTAATGCATTGTCGCTCATAGTGTTTTTGCTGATTCCTGTGATTGTTTGGGTGCAGATGTTCTCGCAAAAAAAAATGCACTTCAGCAGGGTATTTTTGTTTTTCATTTATTCCTCTGCTGCGGCTTATATGCTGCTGCCCGGCTATGTAATAACCCCAATAACCGAACTGTCAACAAGGGAAGGAATATCACTGGGAGGAGTCGATATTTTATCAGCCTCGCTGCTGGAAAGCAAATCAATTCTTGATGAATTTTTCCCGAACAAGACCATGGTTATAACTGCAGTCTCATTGATATCAATAATATTCGGATTGGCTGTCTACCTGCTAAGCTCGAAGCCCAAGGTTAAAAAGGAGCTGTATGCGCTTTCAATTATCGGCAGCCTTGTATTTTATGCCTTGTACATTTTCTATTTCTTCAGCGGCCTGCTGGATTTTTATGACGGCAAATTGCTCGAAATATTCATTCCGCACTTTCTGATATTCATGGTGCTGGTGGTTTTCCTCATTATGTCTATACTTTTTTATATTGGAGGTTACTTGATGTTTTTATACGAGATAGTGATGGAGTACCACAAAAGAAAAGGGTCTGAGCCGATTGACGAGGAATTGGTTGCCGCAATCAGGAAAATAAAAAAGTTTGAGAAAGGAATGATGAAGCCGAAAAAAGCCCAGATTATAGGGGAAGTATTCAAGTACGGCATGGTGGGTGTGTTTTCAATTGTCATACTTATTGCGGGCTATAAGCTTGTAAATGTTGTAAAGGAAAGGGCATGCAACACTGAAATTGCGAAGTTTGAGATTGACCTGAGGAATCTGGACAAAAGTGTGCGGTTTGGCGCAAAGGAACTGAGAAGTTCTGACGCACCCTGCAAGGCTGACAGCATATATTTCTTTGACTTGAACAAGACAATAAACCCTGAAAATTTCAAGAGCATTCCGATTATAAAGGACACGCTCAAAAGCAAAGGCAATAACAACATTTTTTTGGTCAAGAATGGCGAAGTCATCCGTTCGTTCTATGCCGGCAATCTTGACATGGTGTACCCTTACCACATATGCTTTATTCCCAAATTTGACAGCATATCCTTCTTCATAGAGGGCGCAGGAAGCTCTGCAAAAATTGCAGGCTCATGTGACCAGCCTGAGTGCACATTCATCCCGATAGACATAAGCGAGGATGAAATGAGAAAAATAGCAAAAGAGGCTGTCGAGTTCGGCTGCGAAAAGTGCCGCGGGATTGAGGAAGAATTGCCAAATATAAGGCTTACAAAGCAGAATGTTGAAATGCTCAGGAAGTTCAGCTTCTGCGACGGCATCACCGATGTTCAGATCATAATAAGGCCAAAAAAGGGAAAAGAGGCAAAAGACTTCACATTCTTTGAGTTTATCCCAAAGGAATGCATTGAGGACTTAAATGCGTACCTTGCTGAAAACATAGAGGGAAATGTTGAAATAATAAGCGACCCTTTGATAATGTGGCACTTTGACAGCGTCATCAAAGAGCAGAAGATATCATATAAGTTGAATATCAACCTTGACGACGAGTGCAGGCAGGCGATAAAAGGGCTTGGGGTTGCGGAGTTCGTTGAACAACAGGAAATTGGTTTAGGAATAGAGAACACTGCACCAACAATCAGCGGTTTCCAGGACGTGTCATTATCCGGAGTAAAAATGCACGAGAATGTCATTGCGAATTTACTGAAATACGCGCAGGACAGGGAAACAGATGCAAAAGATCTTATTTATGACATAATTGAGCAGACAAATCCAAGCCTTGTCAACTGCGTCATAGACACTGAAAAGCATCTGGATTGCGAAGTAAAGCAAAACACAGATGGAGTTTCAAAAATCACCATACAGGTTGATGACAGGGAATTAAGGGACTCTGCAAGCTTCAATGTGCAAGTTTCCAGATTCTGCCAGAACAGGGCAAGAAAAATATGCGTTGGTAACAGCGCTTACTGGATTGACAGCTGCGGCAGCCAGCAGGAGCTTTTCAAAGCGTGCGCATCAGACGAAATTTGCGAGGCTGGCGAATGTGAGAAAAGATGCACGCCGAATGCCGGAAAAAGATGTGAAGGTGATAAAATATACTGGTATGACAGCTGCGGCAAAAAAGGCTCTTTGTATTATGACTGCAGGGAGCAAAATCTTGTAAGGAATCAATGCATAGAACAGCAATGCTGCATTGGAATTGGGGCGCTGCGTGATTGCGTATCTCCATAAACAATAATATTTATAAAAAATCATGGTTCATTGTGAAATATGGCAGAGCAAAACATAAGCCAGGAGCAGCTGAAGGCGCTGCAGGAAAAAATAAAAAACATGAGCCCTGAAGAGCTGAAAGAGTTCCAGAAAAAACAATGTGTATTCTGCCAGATAATTGCAGGCAAAGTCCAGTCAAGAAAAGTTTATGAGGATGAAAAAGCACTAGCTATTCTTGATATAAACCCTTCCAACCCGGGTCATATTCTTCTTCTGACCAAAGAGCATTACTCAATCATGCCGCAAGTCCCTGACGATGAGGTTGCCCATGTTTTCATGGTGGCAAAAGCACTTTCCAATGCGATGCTGCGCTCAATTGACGCGCAAGGAACTAACATTATTGCTGCAAACGGGGTTGCAGCAGGGCAGAGGGCACAGCATTTCATGGTGCACATAATCCCGAGAAAGGAGAACGACGGCATTAATTTTGTCTTGCCGCAAAAGTCAATGGAGCAAAAAGAGATTGAGGCTGTTGGCAACAGGCTGATTGCCGCATTAGGGGGAGCAGCTGCAAAAGAGGAGGAAAAGCCTGTGATTCCGCTCAAGCTCCAGGAGCCTGAAAAGAAAGAAGGCAAAGGCAGCATCGACCTTGACGACATATCAAAAATACTGGGTGTTAAATAATGGCAGCAAGAGAAGCATGCCTGGTTTGCCAGATTATAGGAAACAATATTCCCTCAAAGAAAATTTATGAAGATGAATTTGCCATGGCGGTGCTTGACGTCAACGGCGCCAATCCGGGGCACTGCTTTGTAATGCCAAAAAACCATTATCCCATTATCGAGCAGGTGCCTGATTCCGAGATAGGAAGGCTTTTTCAGGTCTCCAATAAAATTTCAAGCGCAATATTTGAATCTCTTGGAGCCCAAGGCACAAACATATTTGTTGCAAACGGCGTTCCTGCAGGCCAGACTGTGGCTCATTTCACAATCAATGTCATTCCCAGAAAGGAGAATGACGGCATTAACCTGCAGTGGCAGCCCAAGCAGCTGAGCGAGGAGGAGATGTCCACTGTCGAGCTTAAACTGAAAGAACAGACAAAGAACATTGGCTATTTCCAGAAAGATGAGAAAAAGCCAAGAATGCATGCGCCAAAGCAAAAGACGATTTCTGAAGAGGAAGAGGAATATTTTACAAGGCAGATGAGAAGGCTGCCTTAGGGAGCATATTTACAAAAGCCACACTAGAGGATTCCCAAACATCAAAGTCACAATAAAAGCCAGCAAAAAGCTCGGTACAAACGGAATTCCCTCTTTGATTAAGATTTTTTTGACTTTTCTTTTTTTGTAAAACTCAATCAGCTTCCTTATCTGGCTTTTGCTGATTCCCAAATCCTTTGGCCCGCAAATGTACTGCTTGCTGACATAAACATCATTTACAATCCAGTCACCCTCTGTAAGTTTGTTTGGCTCTACAGATTTGTACATTGCTGATTTTTCAATTGCCTTGACAAAAATCCAAAGGTAAAAAGTAGTCAAAGCCAAAAATGCCAGTAATAGGATTAAGATTTTGATATAAGTCTGCCAGATTGTTGGAAATTCATTGATTAAAAAGAAAGCAACTGATAACAAAGCCAAAAATGCTATCATGAATTTTTTAAACCTGACAATATTTTTTTGCAAGAGTGTTTTTCTGACCTCCATAAAAAATTTCTTCTTGTTTTTGGCAGCAAGGTAAATGCTCCAGAACAAGCCGTATATTGCGCCTATAAGCAATGCATTTATAAAAAAACCAAGCAAAAACTGCGGCTCCTGGAAGCTCACGTCAATGCCGATCATTGCCCCTAATCCCATTATCATCTTTCTGTCTCCTCCCCCCCACTGGCCTGCATAGAACATGATGTACGCAATGCCGAAGAATATCGCCAAGCCTATAATGCTGTTTATTATAAAAAAAGAGTCTGAATAAACGGCTGAAAACAACAGATTTAATCCGAGCCCTGAAATTACAAGCCCGTAATTAACCCAGTCAGGAACTTCTCTCGTCTTCAAGTCAGTTATTGAGCCGATGAAAAGGGCAATAAAAGACAGCACATAAGCTATGGCAACAGGAATAAAATCAATCCCAAGCCATGCTATTCTGTCATAAATCATTTTTAAACCAGAAAGCAAGCGTGTTTATAATATTTTTTATTTGCCATCGCTGCCAACCGCAACGCTTATAAATAGAGTTTTACTTCCTAAACTTTGCCTGTGATTGATGAAGCTTAATAAAATTAAGCCGAGTGAGGTAAGCAAGTTCTTTGTTTATCCTAATCAAGGTGGAGGTCAAATTAAAATGGTTTACGAAGCGCCAAAGGAATTAGTGGACAAGGTTTATGAGGCTATTGAAGTGGCAAAGGCCACAGGGCAGATAAGGAAAGGCACAAATGAAGCTACAAAATTCATTGAAAAGGGAATGGCAAAGTTTGTCGCAATAGCAAAGGATGTAAATCCTCCTGAGATAACAATGCACGTTCCGCTGCTTGCAGAGGAAAAAGGAGTTCCATGCGTTCAGATCCCGAGCAAAGAAGAGCTTGGCGCAGCTGCAGGAATGGAAGTGCCAACAGGAACCGTTGTCATAATCCAGGAAGGAGAGGCAAAGCAGCTCATAAAGGAAATAAGCGAAAGGATGAAAAAGTAAAATGGCCCATGAAGACCCAACAAAGCATCTGAAAGAAGTTCCCAGAGGGCAGGTTAAGAGAAAGCCCCAGGGGCAGCAGGCAGAGCAGGTCAAAGGCTCTGTCAATTTTTCATTTGCAACGCCTGCAAAAGTGGAGGAGATTATCGGAAGAACAGGCTCAAGGGGGGAAGCCATCCAAATAAGGTGCAGGGTAATGGACGGAAGGGACAAGAACAAGATTTTGAGGAGAAATGTCAAGGGATCAATCCAGATTGGCGACATATTGATGCTGCGTGAAACAGAATTTGAGGCTGGCCAATTGACAAAAGGAGGAAGGGGCTCTGGATAAAAATTGTTTTTATATCATTTATTTTTTAAATTTATTTAATGCGTCATGTGAGAGGATAAAACAGAAAATAAACATAAATTTTACATTGGCAGGAATATCACAAGAACCCAATATTGAAATAATCCATTAACGATACACATACAACAATTAACAAATAAAAATTTAAAAAAGATAAGAAGAATCAAAAAAATAAAATATAATCAAATAAAATGGCTAAATGCACTTTTTGCGGAAACAATATCGAAAGGGGAACCGGTAAGATTTATGTGAAGAAAGACGCAAAGATTTTATACTTCTGCTCATCCAAATGCGAGAAGAACCACATAAAGCTCGGAAGAAAGTTCCTAGAAACGAGATGGAGCAGGAAATTCAAGCGTGAAAGGCAGGAAGGTGCAGAATGATTGAGCGAAGCCTTGTCATCATCAAGCCTGACGGTGTTGAAAGGTCATTAGTTGGTGAAATCATAAAGAGGTTTGAGAATACAGGATTGAAGATCGTCGGAATGAAAATGGTCTGGATTGACAGGAAGTTTGCACAAAAAC
>JACPMU010000004.1:0-1976 GCA_016185865.1 Candidatus Woesearchaeota archaeon
AGCCTTACAATACTGCTTGCGCTTGCAGGCTTCCTGGGATTCGTGCAGTTCATGTTCATATCAATAGTGAAGTTCTCAAGGCCCGCAATTGAGTTTTAATATGAAGAGTGAATCAAAGTTCAACCATGTTCAGCATAAACAATATTTTTAAAAAAAAGGCTGATGCGCTCCAGCCTGAAAGAAGAATTGAGTTTTTCAAGAAAAAATACAGGAAAGCCCAGCAAAAAAAGGAAATTAGGCAGGAGAGAAAGCAAAAAATAAGGGATTACATTGAAAGGGCTGGATTGGATATAAGCCCCCAGAAGCTGTCCAAAACCTTTTTTAACACAGCTGTCCTGATAAATCTTGCAATATCAGGCTATCTCATCTATTATTTCTCCGTAACATACGGGATTACATGGGGCACTGTTTTTGCATCAATGATTGTTCTATGGATTTTTATTTTTATCATTCTGATATTTACGTTGTGGGCTATGTTTTATCTGGCTGTTGACCTGAAGATTTTCAGGAGAAAGGTTGACATAGAGGAGGTTCTGCCGGATTTTCTGCAGCTTACGGCATCGAACATAAATGCAGGCATGACAATTGACAGGGCTTTGTGGTACGCTATAAGGCCGAGATTTGGGGTGCTGGCAAAGGAGATTGAAATGGTTGCCAAGGAAACCATGAGCGGAACCGACTTGAAAGTGGCATTGGAAAAATTCGCGGCAAGATACGACTCTCTTGTTTTAAAAAGGTCAATAAGCATGCTCAATGAGGGCGTTGAAGCAGGAGGAAAAATCGGGGACTTGCTCAACAAGATAGCATTAAACATACAGGAGCAGAGATCAATGCTCAAGGAGATGTCTGCAAATGTAACAACTTACGTGATATTCATTTCTTTTTCAACCATAGTCGCAGCCCCTTTTTTATTTGCCATGTCCGGTGTTCTTATAGAGGTTGTGCACAATCTCGGCTCCCTCCTGGGAGGCACATCAAGCGTTGCTGCAGGCGCCGGGCTTCCACTGACATTTTCAGGCACCGGAGTAACCCAGTCGGACTTCAGGATTTTCGCTATTGTGTCCTTGGTACTGACTTCATTATTTTCGGCAATGATGATATCCATCATAAAAAAAGGGAACATAAAATCAGGTGTTAAGTACATACCCATTTTTATGGTGGTGTCATTAACAATATACCTTATCACGCAGGGGCTGGCAGGAAAGCTGCTTGGATTCTTTTTTAGTGCATAACAGCTTCATTTAATTTACAGCCAATCTTGGAAAGATTTATATATTAGTTATTCAACAGGTATTTAAAGTCAAAAATGATTTTAAAAATGAGGTGAAGTTGATGAGAGTTTCTCCTATCCCAAATAAAGCCCAGGCTGCCATGGAATTCCTCATGACCTATGGGTGGGCTATCCTTGTTGTTCTTGCTGCAATAGGCGCTCTTGCTTATTTCGGGGTTTTAAGCCCTGCAAAGTTTCTTCCGGAAAAATGCCTTTTGGAGCCGGGCTTTCTCTGCGAAGGCCATAAAGTAGAGACTGACAAAATCACTCTGGTTGTTTCCAATACTGTTGAAGGCAGAACTATAACGGTCAACAGCATTACTGTGGGCAGCTGCAGCAGCGCATTCACCACAGAGTTGGTTGGAGGCGCATCAGCCAGCAGTTTCGTGGTGGGGGGAGCATGCAGCAATGGCGCTGTAAAGGAAAGGTACAAAGGAGACATATCAATAGGATATACTGAAAAAAATACAAACCTTACAAAAACAATGTACGGCAGCTTAAACTCAAAGGTTGAATGATTATGGTTAAATAATAAATGAGGTGAAAATGATGGTTAACAGAAAATCACAGGCAGCGTTGGAGTTCCTGATGACCTATGGATGGGCCATACTGGTTGTCTTGGTTGCTGTTGGGGCCCTTGCCTATTTCGGAGTTTTAAGCCCTGACAAGTTTCTGCCGGCAAAATGCCTGCTTCAGGCAGGATTGG
>JACPMU010000004.1:1988-5478 GCA_016185865.1 Candidatus Woesearchaeota archaeon
GCGTGCATAGACCACAAGGCAACTGCTAACTCTCTTGATTTAAGGGTGCAAAATTCATTGGGTTATGATATAGTAATAAATGAATTAGAGGCGCAGCAATGCACTGCCCAGACAGGCTTGTCAACATCCCTTGCAAATGGAGGAGCAGCCACTCTTAGCCTGGTATGCGTAAACGGAGGCTCAAAGTACAACGGGCAGGCAAATATAACTTATACTGTAACAGAAACAACCTTGACGCATACTAATGTAGGCCAGGTAACAACAAGGGTAGAATAAGCAAATTAATGATCTATTTTAATTATTTCTTTTTTTTCATTATTACATTAAGTAAGTACACTAAATAATACAATTATAAAATTTAAAATCTTAGAACGACCTCTTAATGTATAGGTGTTTGAGGTAACCCGTTTGAGTTAATTCAATTAGAAGTATGAGGGGCACCCATTTTACAATACTTTGCATGGGTCTCATATTTTTTATAATAAAGTTTATATTATAGGAATGTTTAAGGGTTGTTATAATCTCATAAATAAAAAATCTAAAGAAATCTTATTCAGCTTTCTTTCTCTGCATCATGAAGTAGCCGACTGCTGCCACTATGACTATTATTCCGACAATTATCCATGCCATCATAGTTCTGCTTATTCCTTCCTCTGCTGGAGGGGCTGGTGGTGGCGCTACTTGGCAGTCAGTGTCTGCTGAATCTACCAGGCCATCCAAGTCATTGTCGATAGCGTCATCGCAGATTTCTGCAACAGGCTGAGGTAGTGCCTGGCAATCCGGGTCTGCTGAGTCCACAAGCCCGTCGCCATCATTATCAGTTAGGTCTGTGCAGACTTCAACTCCTGGCTCTACTGCAGGAGGCGCTTCTTTTGTCCCAATGGCAAATGTGCTGAATCCCGGCGTTGTTGCCTGGTACAAGACATTGTTTGCATCATCGCCTGTTCTTGAGGTTGGAAGGGCATTCCACGTGCCTTCGCTGTACCTGTAAAGCACAATGTCTGCTTCTGCAACTGAATTGCTTGTAAGCCATGATTTTGGCACTCTGAAGCTGATTGTTATCTTTGAGGCGTCTGTATCAGCTAAGTTTGATTTTGTCAACTGAAGGTATTGGTAAGCCTTTGCCGATGCTGCCACTGTTAACGGGTTTGATGACAGGCTTGCAACCTTTACTTCAGCATTTGCAACAGAATTCTGGACTTCAACAACAACCCCTGTTATAGCTATGTTTTCGTTATTAACTGCTAGAACAGCGCTTGAGCCGGAATCCAATGTATCCCATCTTTTGGCAGCTGATGCTACTTCTGCGCTTGGGGCTGCTGCTCCGCCTCCGCCTCCTCCGCCTGCTGCTGCTGCTGCTGCTGTTTCTGCGGCTGCAGCTGCTGAAGTTGAATGTGCCATTTTTGGCGCAGTTGCCATTAAAGTCGCATATAGTTACATTAAAGTGGTATTGTGTACTTGCAGTTAAACCGCTTAATGAAACTGTTTGCGATTCATTGAAGTCTGTTTGCAGCGACTCAGAGCTTAGAGTATCAACTGAAGTTCCATAAAGCACAGTTACATTTACTGTTTCGTTTACGCTGCTTATACTGATAGTTGCACTAGTTGTGCTTGGACTTGATGATGTTACCGTGCTGTTTGGCGTGTTTGGAGCTGTGGTGTCTGAAATATTGAATGCCCATAGGTATTGATTGGTGTTGCCGTTGTTATCTGTAACCCAGAAAGTAAAATTATAACCTCTATTTACAGAACTGTCGCCAATGTCCAGATTTTTAAACTGCTCGGTCTGGCCAAGGCATATTGTTCCTGATTTTGTCATGGTGACATTTGGCTGGGTGCTGTTAAACTGATATTTGCAGGTTTGGGCATCGCTGGATACAGTAATATTAGGCCCGAACATGCTTACTGTTTGGTTCGCTGCTGATATTGTAACATTTATTGAAGGTGCACCTGAATCATTTACAGCTGTAATAGCATCAAAGTGTGGCACTTGTATTATTGTCTTGCCTCCTGAAGTGTAATTCCAGCATGGTGTTGTAGTTATTCGTGTAAATACAGCTTCACATTTGCTTATATTTGTTCTGCTAGTTAAAACATCTCTATTCTCAATCCACCAGAATTCTTGCGCTGTTCCAGTAGCATTCGAAATATTTAGTGGGAATACAACAACACCATAATAAGAATTATTGTCAGGTAGGAATTCTCCAAGTGAGTTATTGAACCATACTGATTTAAGTATGGTAGCCGTCCAATTGCTTCCCAAACCTGCAGCTGATTGTGTGTCATTTATAAAAGGTGTCATGTTTATCTTGTTCCAATTAGCAGCAGAGCCGTTAATCTCTGTCAATGAAACATTTATGCTTCCATTTATCTGGTATAAGACTTCATATGTGTTTGATGTATCATTTGTTGTGAGCACATCCTCGTATCCTGTGCCTGTGAAAATCCTTACACTTACATTTGTTAGGTTATTGTTAAAGACTGTTGCAATGTAGGATTCTATACTATTATTTACTTCACTGAATATAACAGGACCAGTTTGTGTAAATGTTATTATGCTGCTGTTTCTGGTATTTCCCAGCGTATCATTAGCTGTGAATTTGATTGTATGTGTTCCTGCTGTGAAGTTGACTAGTTTGTAGTCTGATGTATTGGTGCCTGCGCCGCCTATTGTTGTGCTGCTAATGTTTATTGTATTGACTGAAGAGCTCCCGTCAAGGTAATATCCGTAGAATGATACTGCCTGATCATTGTCTTTGACTGATAAGTTTAAGGAAGTATTTGTATTTGTGAATGTTTGCCCGCTTGCTGGGCTTGTTATCGCAATAGATGGCCCTACATTGTCAACCAAGAAGCCAAATACTGTTGTGTTGGAGTTGCCTGCTGTGTCTGTTACAGTAATTGTTAATGTTCTATTGGCAGATTCTGTATTACATCCCGATTCGTTGAACGGATAAACAATGCTTGAGTTGGGGAATGTCCTTGTTGCAGATGTGTTGCAGCTTGATATGTAGCTCAAATTAGCTACACTTGCTGCTATGCCATTTGTGGCATTGAATTGAAGCCCAACCAAAGAAGTGATATTAGTAATGTTAACGGCAGACAAGCCATGTGTTACGCTGGCAAACACAAGGGCCGGAACGCTTCCAACCTGCACATTAAAGGTAAGGTTTACTTCTTCTAAATTGTTCCACGTATCCATTGCTTTTATCACAACATAATGCGAGCCATTTGCCAATGTGCATGCTGGATCATCTGCTATCTGGAATGAATTATTTCTGTTTTTCTCTACATTTTTAACACCTGCAGCAGTTGTAAACCTGTCAAATTTATTGCACCCATCATTGTTATTTACAGCTGCATCCACACTGACATTGATTTCTTTCAAGGCATTTAAGTCATTTACATACCAGCTTATAATTGGCCTTGTATTTGTGGTGTTTGTGCCATTTACTGTAATAGTGCCGTTGTGTGTTACTGCAGGCACAGT
>JACPMU010000034.1 GCA_016185865.1 Candidatus Woesearchaeota archaeon
GCATTCTTAAAAATGGAAGCCATAAGAGCCCAAGCAAAACAGGTATTACACCGACATAAATTCCAAGCAGCGCAAATGTTTTCAGATAAAATCTGTTGAATGTTGGAGTGATAGATGCAACCTCGATTTCCTTTTCAAAAACAACACCGTTTCTCGAAACTAATTTTATTATCTCTGCATCTCCCTCAAGCCAAGGATAGTTTATTTCAATTTTTCCCCTATCTAAAGGTTCAAGTGCAGTGTTTGGAGTCATTTCAAACTGCCAGTAAGCGTCGTTTACAAGAACTTGCGCTATTGTGACTGGTTCAGGCCCGTCGTTGAATACCTCCAGTGAAATATGCTCGGGTAAAAAAACAACTCTTTGTATGAAAATATTTTCTATCGGGACAACTGATGATTTGAAAACTCCTAATGGGCCGAATTTGACAAAAACCAAAAGAAGAATCCCTAACAATATAAGGGGCAGTAAAGCCCTTGTCCAAAATTTTACTTTATTTTGTCTTTCTGGTTGATTTTCCATTTACTCTGTAACCTCAAAAAATCCCATCCAGCCAAGCTCAGTAAACTCTGAAACATGGGCATGGAACATGTACATTCCGGGATACCTGAACTTAACATCAAGAATAGACCTTTCTGCCTGCGCAAATGAAACAATGTCTGTGTATGCATCAGGCTCAAGCTTTGTGCCTGTCCTGTACTCGTCAAAAAATGTTGCGTGGACATGGAAGGAGTTCACAGGGTCAAACTCAACGATGTTGACAAGGTAAATCCTCACAAGCTCGTCTTTTTTTATTTTTATAGGATTAAGAGCGTAATAGAACGCCTTTGTGTTTACAGCATAAACTTCGTTTTCTCCGTCTAGGTTTGTGTCAAATGCATTCATCACCATGACAAGCTCTTTGCCGGGCTTTGGCCTTGTATCGTTCTTAGGATCAACTATGTAGGCGCCATAAAGCCCTTTTGCGATGTGCTGCTTTAACGGCACAGAATGGCAGTGAAAGAGGTGTATCCCAAACGGCTCAGCCTCAAACTCGTAAGTAAAGCTCTGGCCTGGATAGACAAAGTCTTCTGGCATTGAGCCGTCCATTTTTGATGAATGGAAGCCGTGGAAATGCATTGTATGGGGCTTTGTGCCCTTGTTTTCAAAGTGTATCCTTATCAAGTCCCCTTCTGTTGCCCTTATTGTGGGAGCAGGAACTTGGCCATTGTAAGTCCATGCCGGGAAAAAAACTCCGGGCGCAATTTCTATTTCCTTGTCCTCTGCATAAATCCAGTACTCCCTTAGCAGCTTTCCATTTGAAAGTTTTGTCTCTTTGTAATATTTGCTTCTTTCATTCAGAGGCAGATTATTAAAATTCCAGGAAGTCAGGTATTCCATGGGATTGAATTCATTTGTGTATTTGCCGACAACGCCAAAATTTTCCTGCGCGCTTTGCTCCGCATTCCTGCCATTGCTCCTCTCCCTTAAATTTTTGAAATATTCCACGCATTTTGGATCAGTTGAATGCGGGTCTGTGCAGTAGTCCTTAACAGCTTCCTTCATTTCGTCAAAGGTGCCTTCCTGCGCTATAGCATTGTTTTTTGCAGAAGGCTTCAATAATACAAATCCCAATACTAAAATAGATGCAATCAAAAGCAATTTTACTTTGCTTTGTACTGTTTTTTTGTCCATTTTTAGAAATCAAGAAGTTTATTGCGGAATAGGCTTGCCGTGAGGGTCTTTTTTGGGGTTGCCGAGCAGCTTCCTTATTTTTACTATTGAGCTGTCGCTGAAGGCATGCTCCAAACGATGAGCTTCATTATGTATACCATTCAAATTTATTTTTAGGATATTCTTCAAAAATGACTCTATGATTCTGTGCTTTGATGTCAGCTTTTTCGCTATTTTTCTTCCTTTCGGGGTAAAATTCAGGCTCGAATATCTTTTATGGAAAATCAATCCTTCCCTGCTGAGCTCCTTCACCATTTCCGAGACGCTTGGCTTTGAAACGTTTAAGTAATGCGCCAGGTCTATGGATTTAATCGTTCCTTTTTCCTCCTCCATAATGTACAGTCCCCTGAGATAATCCTCTCTGCTTGCAGTGAACATAGAAAGTTAGGATAACCTAACTTATATATAAAGGTTTGCATTGTTATAACAGGCAATAGCATCAAAAACATTATAAACCCAAAACCACTTCCAGAAAATATGCCGAAAAAATACTTTACAGCTGAAAGCGCGCAAAAGCAGCTGTCCAAAATAAGGAAATCATTATCAAAGCTCCAGAATCTGAAAAATGCAATAGATGCAATTACTTCTGTCAGGATCGACCCCGAAAAAATTGGATATGATGAGCTTGTTGAAACCGGCACAAAATTAAGCAAGGAGTTCCATAAACTGTCTTATGAGTTTTATAAGGAGCTTGAGAAGCTGGAAAAAACAGGATGCTTGCTGAAGGATTTGGAGCAGGGATTGGTGGATTTCTACTGCAGGTTTGAAAACAGGGATATTTTTCTTTGCTGGAAGCTTGGAGAAGAAAGAGTAAAAGCGTGGCACGAGACAGATTCCGGATTTGCAGGCAGAAAGCCGATCATTGACATTGAGCAATAAATGAAATCCAAAGTAAACTGGCTGGAATGGGGAAAAGATGCCTTTGAAAAGGCACAGAAAGAGGACAAGCCCATTTTGCTTGACTTGACAGCTGTTTGGTGCCATTGGTGCCATGTGATGGACTCGACTTCTTACTCAGACGATGATATTGCAAAAATAATAAATGAAGATTTTGTGCCAGTAAAAGTCTATATCGACAAAAGACCGGACATAAGGGAAAGGTACAATATGGGGGGATTTCCTTCAACGGTTTTCCTGGATTCGGAAGGACGCATAATAGCGGGTGAAACTTATGTGCCTCCAGAAAGGTTTAAGCTCATGCTTGAAAGCATAAATAAAAGAAAAAATCACTAATAAAACACAAATAGGAAATGACATTATAAAAGAAATTCTGCTTTCAATTGAAGATAATTTTGACAGCTTTTACGGTGGATTTGGAATACAACCTAAGTTTCCGTCTCCTGAAGTTCTAGATTTGCTGTTTATCCTATACCAAAAAACTAAATCAAAAAAATATTTGGATATGGCTTTGAAGACCCTTGACGGCATGCATGGGGGGATTTACGATAAGGTTGACTTTGGCTTTTTCAGGTACTCTGTAACACAAGACTGGAAAATGCCGCATTACGAGAAGATGCTTGACACAAATGCTGGCTTGTTGAGAAATTATGCAGTTGCTTATGATATAACAAAAGATAAAAAATTCCAAAAAATTGTGGAAGAAACAATAGGGTACATAAACAAATTCTTATCAAATCAGCAAGATGGCGGTTTTTATGGTTCTCAAGATGCTGATGAGGAATTTTATCATTCAAAATTGGAAGAAAGAAAAAAGAAAAAATATCCTTATGTTGACAAAACAATTTATGCTGACTGGAATGCAATGATGATTTCTTCTTATATAAAAGCTGGAACAATATTGAATGACAGCAAATCAATAAATTTTGCAATAAAAACAGTTGATTTTATTTTAAAGAATTGTTATAGTAACGATAATGGATTATTTCATTATTTTGATGGGAAAGCAAATACCAATGGTTTATTAAGCGACAATATTTATTTTTTAGATTGTTTAATTGATGCATATTCTATAACTAGGAATCAGGAATATCTTAAAAAAATAAAGGAAATTGCAAA
>JACPMU010000021.1 GCA_016185865.1 Candidatus Woesearchaeota archaeon
CCACTTTCATTGAAGAAAAAGCATATGTAGGCATTAAAACTTATGAAAAGTTATCAGAATTGATGGGTCTAGGAAAAATTGTACTTAACCCAGAAAAGAAAGAATACGAGACCGATTGCAAAACAGTTACGGAAAACATAGTAAAAAATAGGAAGGAATTCAAGCTGAAATACGTCAATGACGCTGATTTAGGGAAATGCTTTCCCAATAATGCTGGTTGGTGGGATAAAGAAGCTACAACATATTCATGGATGAGGTACAGCTGCGACAGGATTTTCGGTCATTCTGCCCCTTCAAAATGGACAGAAACAAAAGGGGATGATGAATTGATAAGAAAAGCGCAAAGCATTGAAGGCTGCAAGGAAGATGAAAGCCAGTTAGGCCAGCCATTGAAGGCAGAAAGCTGCTCAGAATTTGCCAGAAGATACCCAAGATACAGCAATGCCGCACAGCTTGGCTCTGACAAGAAATGCGTTTTGGCAAGAACGCCCAAAACCCAATCAGGAAGAGATGGAGAGGCTGTTTTTACAGTCGGAGATCTTGTTCCAAATTCTGAAAGATTATATCAGCTGAATCATATTGAAAGAGGGGGGGATTTTAAGGGCGAATTTTTTTATGCTGTAAAAAGCGCTAAAAGCGAATTTGACTATATAACAGCTCAGTCAGACAGCTGCGAGAAGAAGTGTGGAGCAGGCAAGGGAAAGAAGGCTGCTGTAGATTATAAAACTAGAAGAGTTGAAATTGTTGAGGATCCTAGCGGAAAGGGGGTTGCCGGCGAATGCATGCCTGTCCAAGACTGCACAAATTTGAACGCAAAAGATCCGCAAAACCCATTCACTATTAATGGAAAACCAGTCAGATATGCACGCAACTGGGGCTACACAAGCGATTGCTTTTACGACCCTGATAATCCAGAATTTAATAATCCGAGCATTGTAAGCGATAATCTAGCGCAAAGATTTGAATGCTGCTGCATATACACCCAAGATGCAAAAGGGCAGCCAACAAACTATTACCAGCCTGGTGATGTTGACCCAAGCGACCCAAATAAAAAAGTTCACGAGTCAAAAACAATTGCCGGAGGGCCTCCACAGCAGCAGCCGGGTGACGACAAGGGTTTTTCCGACATGAAATTCAGCTACAGATATTCAAAAGAGAGGTTCCAAGCCATTTCAGACGGAAAGATACGGAATCAGTACCATCCCAACAGGTACATAGAAGACAGGGACTTTCCTGCCTGTTTTGGGCAAAACCATCTTGTTTACGGCGCTTTCTTAAGCGAGCCTGAAAAGGTTCTGATGCTTGATCCGTCCAGGGATTATGTTGTAGCAACATTCCAATGCGCTCACTTGGCTGGAATAAGCCAAAGGCTGCAGTTTACAAAAAATTTAATGGCATCCTTGTCAACTTGCCTGACACAGGTAAGAACAACTGGAAGAGGTGATGCTGGCGCCTGCAAAGAAATATTCACCCAGTATTTATGCAATTCAATATGGCAAGTCATAAACTTTGTGACATCAAAAGGGTGCGCTGCAACAGAGTATGGCGAAGATCCCAACATACAAAATGATAAAATAATAGATTATGTAAGAGCCGGAGTCAAATCAGTTTCGGATTCTGCAAGCGATTTGCAGAACAGCATTTCGCAAGAATACGGAAATGCAAAGCTAAATGAATTGCTTGGGACAGGAGAGGAAAGCATTGCAAGAAAGGTCTGCTTAGCAGCATTTGGCTATGACTGGGAATTAAACATAAAAAACTTGGTTGATGCCGCATACACAACGCCATTTGCAACCCTTGTGCAGCCAGTAACAAGGTCAAGGGAATTTTTGACAATAAACCCCATAGACTTAAAGCCAAAATACGAGTACAGGGCATCATGGCTAATAAACCCGGGCTGTGATTTTGAAAGATATGATGTGGAATTGGCTTGCGTCGGCAGAAAACAGCTTGATCTCTATCCAAACCAGGTTAATTGCGGTTCAGTTGGAGCGCCTTCAGCTTTATACTCTATCTCACTAGGAAAAACTCCTGCCATAAACCAGTGCGATTGCATTGGTTTGCCTGATGAAAAAAGAAGGTCATTTTTTGCAGGAACAAGGCTAAAGCAGAATGTGCTGGTAGACAAGCCCTTCCACCAGGTTATTGACGATAATTACAGATATGACCATCTTAAATTTACTTTAAGGCCTGACAGGAGAATACCAGCTAACATCAAGCCAAACTGCTTCCCGACAGGCTATGACGATGGTGTTTTTTATGTTCCATTGATAGAAAAATCAGCAAAGGACATATTTGACTGCAGAGTGGATCCTTTGTCAGGCTCAGTAACTCCATGTTGCAGCGTAGACCAAAGCACAGGGGCATTTACATGCGGTGCTGGCGCTGCATTTGCCTCAAGAAAGGGAACTGCAGAGTTTATTGACATAAAAATTAATGACAAGAGCGCCCTTGGCAGGGAAGACTTGATATTCACTGCAGGGGAGACATTAAAGGTTGACACTGATATAAGAAGCGTCGGGCAAAACAAATGCTTAAGAATGACTTTCGACGGGCAAACACAAGTTGATGAAGTGTTTGAGGGCATACAGCAGTACACATTGCAGACGCAGCCTGTTTCACTGGGCACAAGAAATGATGTAGTTGAGCCGACTGGAATTAGGGTTCAGAGAATTAATCTGCTAAATCAAAAAGATGTGTTCATTACCTTGGGATTTTGGGACAATAATGACAACCGGTTCTTTTTTGACGATGGAGATGAAATATTTATCGGCAATAAAAATGACAAAAAGACTATAAAGCAAATAAAAGACTCTTCGAAATTTGACAACGGGGCAGAGGCTTTGTTTATAAACCAGCAAATTGCAGTTAAACAAGAAAATGCCGAAGTAGCAATTATTTCTGTTGAAGCCACAATAAACACAAATACAGGACAGCCAATTACTGATTCGCCAAGTGCAGGCGCACCAGCGGTGCCATTTGTCCAAGGGACGATAAGGGTTTTGCAGCCAATTGGAATAACACAAACAACACAGCCTCAACTGCAAGCAAGAATTTTGACAGTTGGTTTATACCATACAAGAGACGACCCGAATCTTTTTGGGGTGAGTTCATGCGATTTCAATGAGCCTGTTATTACATCTACAGGCGCTAAGCAGGAAAGAAATATAAGGGTAAGCATTGACCAAAAACCGGTATTGTCTCCTTTGCAGGCTCCTATAATAAGCGGGCCTGCCACAAGAGTCATGCCCCCGTTTAAAAAGGAAAGTATTCTGATCTCTGCAACCATCACGCATAGCGATGGTTTAGAAACACCGGCATTGGAAAATTGCAGAGCTCCTGATGGGAAATCCTTTAAAGTTGCAGGCAACCTTAGGGAAAACAACAATTATGAATTCTATGTAAATCCAAATGATATAATTTTTGCCGGGGAATACACCTGTACGCTTACTGCAAAAAGCAGAAACAGGCAGGCCAGAGAAAACTCAATCCCTGTCAGGTTTGAAGTGCAGTGCGGCGGTGAAAATAATGTTTACAGCACATGCGACAAACTCGGCCAGTGCAAATCCGGAAACATTGAGGTAACAGGATTGCCATGTTTTAAGAAATCCTGAAATTATAGTAATTCAAGCAAATTTTTAATTTAAAATGCCTAAAAATATAATATTGATTTCCTTAAAAGAATCGCTTGCTTCGATTTGGAAAAGCAAGTCTTTGTTTTTTTTATTGTTTATTATTCAGATTGCCTTTTTTGTTGCTTTTTCAGCTGTAAACCTCACATACCAGACAAGAATACTGGAAAACACAAAAGCAATCACTGATTATCTGAGCAAGCAGAGCCTTGACGAGGCATCTGCGACTGATGCAGTACTGCAGCAAAAAAACGTGCTTGGCGACGACCCATTGATGATAAGCAGGAATTTTGACGAGATAGTTAAAAATTTCAGAATATACCTTGTTTACACTTTTGTATTGCTAATCTTTTTTATGTCTGCTGCGTGGGCAATAACACACAGATTGCTCAAAAAAATCAGCCTAAGGCAATTAACTGGCATATTCTTAAAAATTATTGTTGTTTTGCTTTTCTATCTGGGATTGATTTTCGGATTTTTCTTCTCATTGCTAAATGTTTCAATAACCCAGCTCGCAGAACAGAGCTCAATGCTGTTCGCTAAGTATTCAGTCTTTCTTATTGTTTCAATAATCCTGGCTTATTTCATGTTCATTTCCATATCTCTTGTAAATCACATAAAACTAAAAAATATAATTCAGAAAACTTTAGTTATTGGCATCAGGAAGGCGCATTATGTTTTGTCCGTTTATTTTATCAATCTCTTTTTATTATTTGTTTCAATGAGCTTATTGTATTATTTCATTGAAAATAATCCGTTTATTTTATTGCTGTCAATAATTTTGTTTATTTTCAGCTTTGTTTTCGGAAGAATACTAATTATTAATGTTGTTGAGAAATTGGAACATTGACAATTTAAATATTCAAATTTTCATGCTCTTACCTCACAAAACAGAAACATTTAAATATAATATCTCTATTTTAAAATAATAGATATTCATGGAACCATTTCCAAGATATCAAAATAAAGAAATCAAAGCTACTAAAACAGCCGCTAACGAGCTTTGGCGCTTTAAAACAGACATTTGGGATATTTTGGATATATTAGAAAAAGGTTACCCCTGTGGGAGGTCAAAAAGAAAACAAAACATTATAGAAAACTGCATTAAAAAGGGCGGCAAAATACACAAAGCCGTAGTTGCAGACTGCGGCGATTACTGGCTTGTGATCCATTTTGGAGTATTTAGTTACAAGAAAAGGTGATTATTATGAAAATGAAGTGTTGGAAATGTAATACCAATATGCAAAGGGTAATAGATAATTTTCAAGGTTTTAAAGTGAATGCTTGGAAATGCTCTAAATGTAAGGATATTGTTTATGATGAAGAGGATATACAACCAATATTAAAATATAATAAACTCAAAAACTCCAAAAAGGTTACTTCTAAAGTTGGCGTATTGGGGACTAGCAAAATTCTGAGGATACCAAAACCGATAGAGCAAATATATAACATTGCAAAAGGAAAGAAAATAGAGTTCGAACTTGAGCCAGAAGCAATAAGATTAAAAATTAGCAAATCTATTTAAATAATATAGAGAATTTTGAAATACATAAAAATACATAAATTTTGCAAAATTCTCTAAGAGAACTTTGAATGTAAAGTAATAAAATGGTAGGTTATTCAAAGTTCTCTATACTAAATTTATAATTTGTTAATGTTGTTGATAAATTGGAACATTGATTATTCTGCAGGCGCTTCTGATTCTTGCGCTTCTGACGGCTTTTCTTTTCTGTCAGGCTCAGCTTCCGCAGCATCTTTGCCATCCATATATTTTATTGGGTGTTTTGCGAGCTGCGCGCTTATGTACTCTGCTTTATCCACTCCTAATTCTTCTGCCTCCTGCTCCAGCGTTTCAATCAATTTTTCCAGGCCTGCCCTTTTTCGAGTTTCTGAAGATTTAGTTGTTTTGCTTGTTGGTTTATTTTCAGAAACCTCATCCCTTAGCAGTGCACCATAAACTTCATTTAATCTAAGATTTACATAAGCATTTAATTCATTTTCCCCATAGCCAAGCGCTTTGCCTTCTTCCAAGAACTGTGCAACAAGCTTTTCTATATTGTTTTTTCCCCCTTTTTCTATGCGCATCTGCCTTTTGAAGTGATTTGCTTTAGAAAAATATTCAGCATAATCTCTATTGCGTATTGTAAGGGCTTTGTAGAATTTTCCAAGCTTTGCACTCTCGGTCTCTTCTGCTAGTCTTGAGTAGAACTCATAAGCAAGCATGCCTTGTGTTTCCTCTCCTTTTCTGTCGCCCGGAATTCCTAAAACGTGCCCTATTTCGTGCAGCAAAACATGCCTTTTGAAAGCTTCTATAGCTTCTTTTTTACTTAAGCCGTACTTTGAAGCAATTGTTTCTATACCTTCCAAAAACTTAGGATTTGCTATCAAATAGCCTTTGTCAAAGTGACCGGCTAAAGCTGGACGAGTGTCATCTTGGTAAATCCCCAAAGCAATTACTCCATTATTTTTTGACTTTTCATAAGTCCATCCCTTTTCGCCGAGAAAATCAATCCATGCAGTTACTTCATAATTGAATCTGTTAGCATTATCAAACATCAAATTTCTCGAGTCGTTGTAAAGATTGCCTTTTGTTGATTCAAAGAATCCAATTTTGTTTATGTCAACTGCCTCAACAATTCTTGGAGTTGTGCGATTGCTTGTTGGAGTATCTCTTTCATTTGGAAAATGCATTCTTAGAGGAGTAATGCCTGTGATGTAAGCAAGATTTGGCATTTTAGGGATTAGGCTATGCTTACTTGGCGGATTATCGGTTCCTCCTTGCACCCATCTCCCAAAATAATAGTCATCAATCTGTCTTACAGGGCCGTTCCTGAGATAATCCCTCATTGGTGTTGGAAATCTATTGTTGGAAGTTACAGTAATTGCTTCTCCATTTCTGAAAAGCACAGTGTTTGAAGTATGCCCGTAAGAGCCGACAGTTGGGGCTTCACCTTGCATTGATTTATGTTCTTCAGGAGCAATTTTTTTAGGGGTATAACTAGCTTTATCTCTATAAAAATGCTGGCTTAAAACTTCACTATTCTTTACCATTTTCTATGTTTTTAGAGCTGCCTCTGAAATTTAAAAATGAAATTAAAAAAGAAAGAAAAAAATAATTTATTTATGTGTTTTGCCAGTAGCATACGCCGGTTGGAAGCCACTTAAGTTACCATTTAATGCATACCACTGCTTTGCTTTGCTGTAAAGGTCAGTTATAGCTTGAGATACCCTTGAAGCAACTTCAGCCGGTGTCTTTGCAGCATCTATTAAAGCTGTCAAGTATTTGTTTGAAGTACTTGTTGCAATTGCTTTTCCAAATTCCTTTCCTGGCTCTACAGGCGATGTTTGTACCCTTCCTTGCGCCCTTGAAACTATATAGTTTTGAGCAGTTGTTTCATATAAGTTGGCCAAGGCATCTTTAACTTCTTTCCTTAGCTTGCCATTTTCCACAGGGTTCTTATAAGTTTCAAAAAGATTTTTAATTGCGTCATAAGCAGGCAGCCATTGAGGGTCTTTTGCATCAGGATTCAAGTTTGATCCCAAAACAGGTTTTGCGCCCTCAACCAAGCTTTTTATCAATGCATCTATATCCGGTTTGTCATCCTTTGTTGGGACACCGATCCCATCAAGAAATCCTGCTATTGCGCTGGCATATTTTACTCCACCCTCTGCCTCGGTGCTTAACATTTCTTCAAGACTTGGTGTTTTAGTTTTTTCGCTCATTTTTGCTTTCCACCCTTTGTTTATTATTTTATTACTACTTTCTAATAACAACACTTATATTTAAACTTTTCGCTTCTGGAGTATACATATTAAGCCACCCAAAAGAAGCTATTTGTTACTACTATAAAATAACAAAGCTTATATATAAACCTTTCGGTTTGATATATGTATGTTATTTCTTTTCCATATTGAAAATATAACTATAACCAATCAGGCAAAGATTTATAAATAGATTAAAGTTTACAGGTTTTGGGGGTTTTATGGCTAAGAAAGACAGGAAGCAATACAGCCAAGCTAAAGAAAGCGATGTTCCTCAGGCTGCTGCTATGGAATCAAAAGAGCTTGAAGCTATTTCCAAGCTTCCGAATGATGTCCAGGAAAAGCTCAAGACAATAAAGACAAAGCTGGAAAAATTCCAAAAAAAGGTTCTTGAGAAATTTGACAAGTACATTGTTGGAATTGCATTGATGCCTCCCCCAAAGCCAGAGGAATTGCAGCAGCTGCAGCAGATGCAAAATCCCCAGCTTGGAGAGCAGCCTGCTCCCGAGCCAAAGCCCGAAGACAAGGACAAAATCCACGTTCTTGTCTTGGTTGATGATTCTGACAGCAGGACAATGTCAAAGCTTGAGTTAAAGGACAAGCTTACAGCAATAATAAGCAGCATAGGCACTGAGATCGACCCAAACATCACTCCCCAAACCTTAATATTATCAGAGCTCTGGCAGAACTGCTTCGATGCAAAATACGAGTTATTGCAGTTAATTGCGTTGTCAGCACCGATACATGACACAGGAATGCTGCAGTTCAAGGCAAAGCCACTCAATCAAGCGACATTGATGTTTGGATTGTCATTGACGATACAGATGTCAAGAAGATGACAAGGGCTGAATTAAAAGACAAGCTTCGCGCGATCATCATCGGAATGGGCATTGAAGCAGGAGAACTGACTGGAATAAAAAACAAAATCAACATCCAAGTCTATATTTTGACAGATTTCTGGGACTCGTTGAAGGAAGCAAACCCTGTGATATTTACATTGCTTAGAGATGGAGTGCCATTTTTTGACAGGGGCATTTTCATGCCATGGAAGCAGTTGCTGAAAAT
>JACPMU010000022.1 GCA_016185865.1 Candidatus Woesearchaeota archaeon
TAGGGATATTAATGGAGATGGACTGGAAGATAAGATTGTGCAAAAAAGGGCTGTAATGGATTTATTAACAGGTCAATTACGACTTCCATTTTACATTGATGAAGTTTTTTATGGAGTTGATGTTAATGGACAACGTGTTTATGTTGCAGAAAGTGTTTATAACGAATTAATGAAACAAGGACAAAAAAATCAATAAAAATCTGATTCACTCCGCAAAAAACCCGCTTCTTGTTGCGTCAAATTTCCAGTTTTCCGGAATTTTGCCTGTTCTCTTGTAGTATTTTGTAAGCCTGTTTATTTTTGACTGGGTAAGCAGCAAGCCTCTCTTTGAAGTTTCATCGTGCCTGTTTGCTTCTATGTGCTTTCTCAATGCTGCAATTTTTTTAAATAAAGAAATCATGTCCTCAGGCACTTCCGCGCTTAAATCCTTCTCCTTGAGAATAGAGCTTATCGATTTGCTGCACAGGGCCAAAACGCTTGGAATCCCGTAAACATCCCTAAGCAGAACTCCTATCTGGGAGGTTGTCCTGCCGTCCTTTGAGAGCTTTGCTATTAATAATTCAACTTCCTTTGGCTTGTACCTTGTCCATGAGGGGGATGTTTTCTTTGCTGGCTTCTTTGAGCCGTGCTTTCCCTTCTTCCTTGAGTGCATGCGTGCCATTTTTGTTTTGATTTTTATATTGATTATTTTTAAATTTAAATCTGCTCTGCAATTATTGTGCTCGAGTGACATGCGAAAGCTCGCTTTCGCTCGCTTATGTCACCGCTTTTTTGTCATATCGCGAAACCTCGCCATACATTGAAAACTGGAGAACAAGTTATGTCATCCAGTATAGCGGAGCTGTGAGTTGGTGAGCGAGTTTCTCGCGAACCTTGCATGTCACTACCGCGCTATCTTTCAATAAATTGGAATAATCATCAATTTATAAATGTTGTTGAAAATAGCCCCGGGCAGGTACAGAACCAACCTTTTCTTGCAAAGAAAAGCTTGATCAAAAGAAAAAATAGCCCTGGGCAGATTCGAACTGCCGTCCATGCCTCCAAAGGGCACGATGCTTGACCGCTACACCACAGGGCTGTATTATATGAATTTAAACTTTGTATTTAAAAGTTTGTTGTTGGTTAAAACAAAAAAATTAATAAATAAGATGTAAACACAAACAACGTTTGTTGATTTTCATGGCTTATGAACAACCAGTTGGCATTCAAAGTTCAGTTTCTGTCGAAGATGCTTTACCAGTGATTAGGGGAAAGGTTTCTGCAATTTTAAGAGGAGAGGTGTTAACAGGCAACTCATACAAACCACACGACCTAAGCAACACCAGGATATATACTTTTCAAGCCCGTAACGGAAGATATGCAGTTAACATCATAGTTAGGGATTACAGAGCAGAATCAGAAGAATTATCATCAAAAGGAATAGAATTTTTTCTTATGCATGATAGAGAAGCAACGCCAAATGCCGCAATAGACAAAAGAATAGAAGACGCGATTAAAGAAGCATTTGGCGCTAGAAGATTTTTAAAGGAATTAGCGCACATGGACGTAAGAGACGTGTATTCATATCTTTTAAGAAGAGCAAGGCATAACTACAGGAAAACTACCCCAGTATCTTTAGCGCCTCTTCCTCCATGAAGTGCAGCTTTCCTGGCACTATAAGGCAATGAGCAGGCTTGCCAAAATCAAATTTTAACAATTCTCTTGCGGTTCCAGCCTTGATAACCTGCTTTTCGCTTCCGATCCTTGCGCACCCGATGCAAAGGGTTTTTTCAGAAAACACTTTTTCATTTTTTTTAATTTCAATTTTCAATAAGTACCTTATTGCATCATTGACGCTCATGAACTTATCCTCTTCAGGATTCAGGTCAAGCAAAAATAAAGTATGCAAACCCAAGCTTAAGTTGCTTTTCAAAGCATCATAAGGAGCTTCAATATTCTCATTTTCAAGAGGTATGCTTGTTGTTTTGCCAAACTTATAGACCTGCAGCCCTGTAATTCCAACAGCGCTTACAATGGAAGCATTGTGGATAACATGGCATTTTATGCCTTGTTTTTTTGCCCTTAAAAACAGGTCAATATGAGTTGTTGCAGCTAATGGATCTCCGGCAACCAGAAAAGCAACATTTTTTGATTTAGCGTTTTCAATAATTTCATTTTCATCATCTTCAACAAGGTTTCTTCCTGCCAAAATTATCTTTTTATTGTAAAATTTTTCTAATGCCGACTTATCACAATTTAGTACAGAAGTGTAATTCTCTAAATACACCAAATCGCATTTCTTGACAGCTTCAAGCCCGTTAATAGTGATATCTTTCTCGTTTCCAAGCCCAAGGCCGATGAAGTAGAGTGGCATTTTTATAAAGCATTAGAATAAGCCTTTTTAATCCAGTGCCATTTTTTACCTAATAATTCATTTATATCCTTTAAATGTATATAACTCCAAGGTCCATCACCATATGGTATTAAGTCCGGATTATTTTCAACTTCTTTTGGTGTGAGTAACAAATCAAGACGGAGCCATTGTTTTTTTACATGTATTCCACAAAATATTTTTCTGTTGCTTATTCCGATGTAATCTTGTGGTGTTGGATTAATTTTTATATTTTGGTCGATTTCATTTTTAAGGCGTTTTACTAGTTCGTCATAAAGAGGCTTCATGTTCTCTCTTCCAGTAAAATGTTCTTTTTCTGTTTTTGGTTCTCTTATTGTTTTTTCTCCTCCTACACCCGTATCCAGAACAACTTTTGGACTTACCAATAAATCATCGTTAGAATCTCTGACCAAATTTAATGCTATTAACATTACATCTGTATCTATAGCCCAACAAGCACTTTTTACGTCTTCTTCGATGTCTCCTACAATTGCTACTAACAATGGAAGTTCTCCTAATTCTGTTTTTTCAGGATACTTTTTGTTAATTAGCCTGTGTAGTATGTGTATGCGATTAGGATCTTTTATAAACCAACTCACATAACGCATTAATTGGAAAACCGCGTCTTGATCAAACTTTTCACTAATTTTTTTACATTCTATAATTACAGGATTATCTTCGTCATCTATTGCTAAAATATCAATAATTCCTGTACCTATAGGCACGTAAGAGGCAACATATTGTAAATTCCAATCACTAATAGATTCTAAATTTTTTTCAATAAATGATTGTAGCTCTTTTTCAGAAAGGTCATAATCTACAGGTTTTGCTATTTTCAATAATACCACCTACTTTTGAATAGTAAACCTGTAGGCTATTTAATATTTTTTATTTAAAAACAAGGCAGGTTAAAATTATTCTTATTTTGGCAGAAATCCATCAAAAACAAAAACTTTATAAATATGCTTGTATATAAAGATAAAATTAAAGAAAGATTAAATATGAGTTTTTTTGGCGAAAAACTCACCTAAAGCAGCTTTTTTGGCGAAAAGCGGCTTAAAATCGTTTCGTTTTGTAAATTCTAGTTTTTTAGTACGCAAAAAACTATAAAACGTGGCTAAATCAGCTTGTTGGCACAAACTAATTCTAAAAGGGTAACTATAGAAGAGCAATATAAACATTTCGGTATTCGGAAATTTATATTGTAAAATATATGTCAAAAATCAAAGATTTTTGAACATGATCGAAAATCGCAAAGCGATTTATCGACATATGAAAACCACAGGGCTAGGGAAAAGGGGGATGATGTAAAATGGATTTTTCAGCTGAAGGTACAGGCGCAGATGCAGGGCTGGTAGGGCAGGCAAATATAAAGGTGATAGGAGTTGGCGGAGCCGGCAACAACATGGTTGGCTGGCTTTACAAAAAAGGCATAACTGATTGGAAAAAGCATTACTCGCGGCTTGGGCTGCGGGGGATTTCCCGAGAAAGGAGCAGAGGCAGCAAAAGAATCTCTAAATGAGCTGAAGGAAAGCCTGAAAGGGGCTGACATGGTTTTTGTTTGCGCTGGCATGGGCGGCGGAACAGGGACTGGAGCTGCTCCTGTTGTGGCGCATCTTGCAAAAGACATAGGCGCTATTGTGATTGGCACAGTTACAATGCCTTTCAAGATTGAAAGGGCAAGGGTTGACAAGGCTGAATTTGGAATGCAGCAGTTAAGGCAAGTTTCTGACACAGTCATTGCAATTGACAATAACAGATTGGTACAGATAGCAGGCAATTTGCCGATACAGCAGGCATTTGCAGTTGCAAATGAGCTTGTTGCAACCATGATAAAGGGGATTGTAGAGACAATCGCAGTTCCTTCTCTGGTCAATCTTGATTATGCTGATGTAAAAGCCATTATGCA
>JACPMU010000035.1 GCA_016185865.1 Candidatus Woesearchaeota archaeon
TCAACAGGATATTGCAAGGCCATCCTGAATTAAGCATTCCGGGAATTGATTTTGCAGGGGGCGCTCTTGGCCAGGGTGTTTCGTTTGCGATTGGAATTGCGCTTGCATGCAGGCTTGATAAAAAAAACTGCAGTGTTTATGCGATGATTGGCGATGGGGAAATGCAGGAAGGCGCTGTATGGGAGGCTGCGATGGCAGCTGTTTTTCACAAGCTGGACAACTTGGTTGTGATTCTTGACAAAAACCAGGTGCAGCAGACAGGAAAAACAAAAGATGTCATGGACATCGGAAATGCCGCTTTGAAATGGAAGGCATTTGGGTGGAATGTGATTGATATCAACGGTCATGATATGCCGCAAATTGTGAAAGCCCTTGACAAAGCCTCTAAAATGAAGAACAAGAAGCCCACAATTATTATTTCCAACACGATAAAAGGAAAAGGCGTTTCATTCATGGAACTGAATCACAAATTCCACGGAAAAGCACCAAATGACGAAGAGTACAAAAAGGCGATTAATGAGATAGAAAAGATTGATGTTAAAAGGTTTAAATGAGGGTTCAATAATATAAAAATCAAAAATAACGAGAGCGACTTTTATATGTATATTGTGATAAAAGTGAACCGCTTTTGATGCCTGTTTAAAAGTAAAAACTGATTAAATCATATGGAACAACAAAAATCAGCAACAAGGGATGGATATGGCAAGGCATTGCTTGAGCTTGGAAAGCAAAATCCAGATGTTGTTGCTTTGGATGCCGACCTGAGCGACAGCACAAGAAGCGAGTACTTTGCTAAGCAGTTTCCTGAAAGGTTTTTTTCAATGGGGATTGCAGAGCAGGACATGATAGGAGCTGCAGCAGGCCTTGCTTTCTCCGGCAAGATTCCATATGCAAGCACTTTTGCTGTCTTCAGCGAAAGGGCTTATGAGTTTGTCAGGAATGTTGTATCAAGAAATAAGCTGAATGTCAAGATAACCGGCTCGCATGCAGGCATTTTCACAGGAGAAGATGGAAAATCAGCTCAGGCAATTGAGGACATTGCTGCTTACCGCGCATTGCCGAACATGGTTGTTCTGCAGCCTTGCGATTCAGTTGAGGCTGAAAAGATGGTTTTTGCATTGGCTGAGCATAAAGACCCAAGCTATATGAGAATGCACAGGAATCCTGTTCCTGTAATTCATGATTCAAATTATAAATTTGAAATCGGCAAAGGCGAAATTTTAAAACATGGAAAAGATGCTGTTATTTTTGCAACAGGCACTCTGGTGCATGAAGCATTGAAAGCAGCTGAAATCCTTGAAAATGAAAGGATAAAGGCTTATGTCGTCAACATTCATACAATCAAGCCACTTGATGCTAATTTGATAATTGACCTGGCAAAGAAAACAAACTGCGTCATTACAGCAGAAGACCACAACATAATTGGAGGATTGGGAGGGGCTGTTGCTGAAACTTTAAGCGAGAACTATCCGTGCATCATGAAAAGAATTGGGCTGCAGGACAGATATGCGGAATCTGGCAAGCCGGATGAATTGTACAGGAAGTATGGCTTGGATGCTTCATCAATTGCTGAAGAAGCGATGAAATTTGTCAGCAAGAAAAAATAAAATGCAAATCTTTTTAGACACAGCAATTTTGGACGAAGTCAAGAAAGGTGCAGAAACAGGACTCGTCGATGGCTGCACCACAAACCCAACTTTAGCTGCCAAGGCTGGCAGAAATTACAACGACGTCCTAAAAGAAATCTGCTCAATAGTCAAAGGTCCAGTAAGCGCTGAGACTGTTTCTTTGGATGCAGATGGGATGGTAAAAGAAGGCATTGCATTTTCAAAGATTGCGAAAAACATTGTAATCAAAGTTCCAATGACAGTTGAAGGAATGAAAGCATGCCAAAGATTGACAAAACAAGGCATTAAGGTTAATGTTACACTCATCTTTTCTGCCAACCAAGCTTTGCTTGCTGCAAAATCAGGCGCTTTTTTTGTAAGCCCTTTTGTTGGACGCTTAGATGATATTGGGAAAATTGGAATGGATGTTGTCAGGGAAATAAAGCAAGTCTATGGCAATTACAAATTCAAAACCCAGATTCTTGTAGCTTCTGTAAGAAACCCGATTCATGTGCTTGATGCAGCAAAGATAGGGGCAGATATTGCAACAATGCCTTACTCTGTTTTTGAGCAGTTGTTCATGCATACCTTAACTGACGCTGGAATTAAAAAATTCTTGGAAGACTGGGAAAAAGTTCCGAAGAAAAGATGAGATTTGACATGATTTTTATTTTCTGATTTTTAAAATCAACCAAAGCCTTTTTATACCATTTTCATTAACTTTATTCTATGGCGCAGCAGTACAACATAAAAGACGTAAAAAGTCATGAATCCGCATATGACAGGAAAGTAAAGGAGCTGGAGGAAGAACTTTCAACTACAAAGTACAACAAAAAGACACAAGGCCATATCGGATTAGTGAAGGCAAAGCTGGCCAAGATAAAAGAAGACTACCAGAAAAAAGCCGCTTCAAAGGGAAAAGGAGAGGGCTTTTCTGTCAGAAGAAGCGGAGATGCAACAGCAATCATCGTGGGTTTTCCAAGCGTTGGAAAATCAACATTGCTTAATGCAATAACAAACGCAAACTCTCCGGTTGGGGCATATGCATTCACAACATTGACATGCATCCCAGGATTAATGGAGTACAACCATTCAAAAATACAGATTTTAGATGTTCCCGGAATTGTTGAGGGGGCTGCAACAGGAAGGGGAAGAGGCAAAGAAGTTCTGGCGTGCGCGCAAAGCGCTGACTTGGTGATAATTTTGCTTGATGTCTTTCACCCGGAGCATCTTGAAGTTGTTAAAAAAGAGATATTTGAAACCGGATTGAGGATAAACCAAAAGCCTCCTCAAGTCAAGATTTCAAAAAAAGCCAGAGGGGGCATTGACATAGGCACAACAGTAAAGCTGACAAAAATTACTAAAGAAACGATTATGGGCATTTTAAAAGAATTCAGGCTGGACAATTCCAGCATTGTTGTAAGGGAGGACATAACAGATGACCAGCTGATTGATGTTATAGAAGGCAACAAAAAATATATCCCGGCAATAACTGTGCTGAACATGATAGACATGGTCAGCGCAAAGGAGCTGGAAAGAATCAAGTCAATCACAAAGCCTGACATCTGCATATCAGCCGAAAAGAGGATAAACACAGAAGAGCTTAAAGGGTTAATCTTCAGGAAGCTTGATTTTATAAGAATTTTTTGCAAGGAAGCAGGCAAAAAGGCTGATGTCGATGTTCCTTTGATAATGAGGAAAGGCAACACATTGAGGGATGTTTGCGCGAAGCTTCACAAGGATTTCATTTCAAAATTCAGGTTTGCAAGAGTCTGGGGAAAAAGCGTGAAATTTGACTCAATGATCATAAAAAACCTGGAGCACAGGCTGGAAGACAGAGATATTGTAGAGATACATTTGAGCTAATCATAAGATTTAAATATAACATTTACTTACCAAATTGCTTCAAAAATGATAAAAAAAGCTGAAAATATAATGGCTAATGTCGGGTTTGCCTTCTACAGATTATTTTCAAGCTTCAAGTACTTTTTTTTTATCTTTAGGTATTGATTAGCTGCTATATTTTAAGCTAATCCCATTGTCTAAACATGATAAAACTACGAATAATGGCAAAGAATATAAATCTCGATGTGTTGCTTAGCCATGATTTCATCAAAAGCTAAACGAGGTGGGTGAAGATGAACATAACTCTGATTGGGTTCAGGGGGACAGGCAAAACGACGATTGCAAGGATACTGGCCCAGAAGCTTGGCAAGAAGCTGATTTCTACAGACGACGAGATAGCCAAAAAGATGAAAATGAATGCAGCAAGCTTTGCAAAAAAGCACAGCCTTGACAAATTAAGGGAGCTTGAGTCGGATGTCATAGAGTATGTAAGCGATTTTGACGAATGTGTTTTTGACACGGGCAGCAGCATCGTGATGAGGAACGAGAATATCATCAACCTGAAAAAAAATTCGCTGATAGTTATGCTCACGGCAGATATAAGCACCATAAAGAACAGGCTGAAAAAAAACAGGACGCCTTCCGGAACAATTAATTTTTTTGACGAGATTAAAGGCGCTTTTTACGAGCATGAGGCAAGGTGCAAGAGGGCTGCAGACTATGCAATAGACACCTCAAGATTAAATCCTGAAGAGGCCTGCGATTTGATAGCCCATTATCTGCTGATGGAAATGCAGTGAAGTGCTGCTGGAATTTTGCTGAAGATCATCCTGGGCATTTGTAAAGAACATTAAGATGGAAATTAGGAAACTAGCGGAAAGCTTGAACCCATTTGAAAGGAAAGTCTTCAA
>JACPMU010000036.1:0-2871 GCA_016185865.1 Candidatus Woesearchaeota archaeon
GCTTTAGTTTTTTTTCTTCATCTTCCAGCTTTTTTAAATTATTTGATGCATTTCCTCTTAAATTGCCTATGTTTGAAAAATTAACCGGGGAAAAATTATGCCTGTTCAGTATGCTGCTTGCCTGCTCTTTGTTTTTTGCATCAACAAACATGGCGATAAACTGTTTTTTTCTGGCAACACTGCCAAAAAGCATGAATCTATCGGTTATTTTTGACAATTCTCCTTTCAAAAAATTTATGCTGCTTTTGCTGCCTATGTAGCCGGTAAAACAAGCCAGCGACTTGTATGATGTAAATGATTCCAGAGGCACGTCAATGCCTTTCAGTATTTCCAGCTCATTTTTTGCAGCATGGTTTTTTGCAATCTGCTCCTCTGTTTTTCTCAATTCATCAATATTTGAGCTTGCCTCCTGGTTCAGCTTTTTTGTTATTGTTTCTATTTCCAGCAGGCTTTTGCCTGTTTCAAATGCCCTTTCTTCCTTTTTGATGCTCAGGGCTGCAATCAGCGCCCTTATCCTGACCAAGGTTTCAGAAAGACGGCTTGCGCTCTCTGATGGCTTGCCGATGTCAGCAAGCTCATTTTTTGAGTGATCAACTATATGGATTATTTTTAGATTGTGAAGCTCTTTAATTATGGTTTCCTGCAGGCTGTTGGGGCCTGTTATTATGACGCTGCTCATCTGGTGCGGCTTCATCATTTTATATTGACTCCTCAAATTTTTTGATTACAATCTCAACTGTTTTTGCAATGTTTTTTTCCGCTTTTGCCTTTAGCTGCTTTACTGCTGCCTTGCCTTCTGCCAGTTTTTCCTCTTTTATAATCCTGGCCTTGTCCCTGAAGTCCATTATCTTTTTTTCCTGCAGCTTTTTTATCTCGGTTTCCTTTTCAGCCATTAATTTTGAAGAATTCCTTATTGACTCCTGCAGCATGCGCTCTTTTTCAGCTTTTGCCCTCTCTATGGCCTCATCCGCCCTTTTTTCGGCATCTTTGATTTCTGTCAGGATTTCGGCTTCCATTTTGGGAAAAATGCGCTATATGGGTGATATATAAATGTTATTGGTAATATTATATAAATATGTTGCTAAGAAGTAAGTTTTTAAAATGTGCTTAAATAACTGCTATTATTGCGCCAGTAGCTCAGCTTGGAGATGCAAAAAGCATCAGGCAAATAGAGCGAAAGGTTCCTAACCTTTAGGCCCGGGGTTCAAATTGCTAAGCGACCGTCAACCTTGCCCCTGTGCCTTGCCATCACCAAGCCCATGTATGCGCTCATGTTTAAATTTGGCTTTTCTTTTATGATTTTCCTGATTTCCTCTTCCAATTGTTTTTCAGAAACCGCTTCAAAATTGCTTATATCAATTTTCTCATTTTTTATTTTTTTTATTAGCAAGTCAATTATCGCTTCCCTTGCTATTTTTCCCTGATTCAGATAGCTTAAAACTTCCTCAAAGTCGCTGTTTTTCAGCTTTGAGGAGTCAAGATTAAACCTTGTTTTGATTTCTTTTGGAATGGTGATTAATGCATTTGCTATTGCCAATGGCTCTATTTTATTGAATTTCTTGGCAAAAACTTCAAAATGCTCGTTTTCAATTAATTCTTTTGCCAAATCATTCGGCAAACCGTATTTTGCAGCATAGTCGCTTACTTTTTCCGTTAATAATTTCGGAAGCTTTTTCCTTAATTGCTCAATATAATCTTTGCCGATTCTGGCAGGCAGCACGTCTGTTTCTGGGTATAGTCTTGCTGCTCCCGGCAAAGGCCTCAAAAAGCTTGTTGTGAAATCATGTTCTGCCTTTCTGACACCTCTTTCGGGCTTTTTGTTGTGCTTGATTTCATCAAGCTGCCTTTTTACTTCATATTCAATGACCTTCGGGATGCTTTTTAAGTCCTGAAAGCCTTTTATCTCTGTCCTTGCACCTTCCCTTATTGAGATGTTGACGTCCTGCCTTATTGTGCCAAGGCCTCTTTTTACATTTTCAACGCTTCTTAACACCATTCCGATATGGGCTGCAGCTTCCTTTGCATGCTCAGGATTTTTTATGTCAGCGCTTGTTGCTACCTCTATTAATGGGATACCCAATCTGTCAAGCCTGTACCTCACAAAATCCTTTCCTTCCTCAAGCTTTTGCGCTGCTTCCTCTGCCAGGCATATTGTAGGAATTCCTACTTTTCCAAGGGAAGTTTCGATAAAGCCGTCCATTGCGACTAATGCAGTTCTCTGAAACCCGCTTACATTGCTTCCATCTACAACAGTTTTCCTCATTATCTGGATTTCGTCAACAATCCTAGCATTCAAAAGCAGGGCAATTTTTATTGCTGTTTCCAAAGCCTTATTATTTATCGGATTTGGGGGAGTTTCGTCTGTTTCTACAAGGCAGACATCGCTTGAGTCTGCTTCATAAATGAACTTCTTCTTTTTTGACATCTCAAATTCAGCAGCAACATCAACATCTCCTGTCTCCCCGGCAACTGCCCTCAGCCTTCTCTCAATTTTGATATCAGCTTCTTTGTCAGAGTTCAGAGTAGGGCAGCTGCAGAACAACTTCTTGCCTTCAAGCTGCTGGTGGATTTCCAAGCCGCATTTAAAGCCGAGTTTTTCGTAGTATATCATTTTCTTTCCCAAACAACAACATTGTTTTTTGTGACTTTTTTAATCCTATGCAAAGGAATGCTAGTTTCCTCTTCATTATCTAAAACCATAAAGCTGCCCTCCAGCCTTTTTATTTTTATGTAAGGAATCTTTATTAACTTTTTCAAAATCCTGTCAAAATAAAAAATTGAGTATTGCTCTGGATTCTCTCTTTTGTCCCACTTGATTTTGTTGAGCAAATCATGGATTGGGAGCATTTAGAAATATTTGATTATACGATT
>JACPMU010000036.1:2939-7336 GCA_016185865.1 Candidatus Woesearchaeota archaeon
ATGGCTTTATTCTTTTTGACATTATAATAATTAAACAACAAGCCATTCATTGCTATGTATACACCACTAGGCATAACTTGGGTAAAAGCTAGTCCAGCGCCTAAATTAAAAATAGCATCGGATTTACCTAAATCGTAAGGTCTCATTGCGCCGGTTAGCACTATAGTTTTATCGTATTTTCCTTCTGCTATTACCTTTGCAGTCTCAACCATAGTATCTGTTCCATGCGTAATGAGAATTCTATCTTCGATGCATTCTCTGCATTTGCTAGAAATTAGTTGGCGGTGATGATTTTGCATATACAAGCTGTCCATCAAGATTATTGTTTCTATATCTACATCGACTCTGCATCTGGCTATTTTAAGCATCTCTGAAAGGTGTGTTTCAGTGAAGGCCAAAGTGCCACTATACTCATCATAAGCCTTGTCAAAAGTGCCTCCTGTAGCAAATATTTTTATTCTCATATAAACTAGAAATACAAACAAATTTAAGAATTATTTTCTATAAATATGGGAAATTATACAAAAAATAGCAAAGTTTATATAATAAAATGGAAAAAAATTCCATTATGGATGAAAAAGACGAAAAGATATTAAGAATATTGAAGGAAAACAGCAAACTTACGACTCATAAAATATCCAAAAAAATACTGATGCCAATAACCACAATACACAACAGAATCAAGAAATTGGAAAAGGAAGGCATCATAAAGAGGTATACAATAGAGCTCGACAACAAGAAGATAGGCAAGAATATTGCTGCTTACATACATATTGTTGTGGACTACAAATTATTAAAAGAAATCAAGATGTCGCAACATGAATTAGCAAGAAAATTAAAACAAAATGAATTTGTAGAAGAAGCTGCAATGGTAACAGGCGGCACTGACATAATCATAAAAGTAAGAGTTAAAGATATTGATGAATTAGATGATTTTGTCACAAAAAAATTAAGGAATATTGATGGTATAGAAAAAACCCAAACAATGATTGTTTTGAATGAAATCTAGTACAAAAAAGCCTTTTCATCAGTCCTTTCGCTTATTTCTCCTGCATAGCTTCTCAGCATCATTTCCTTCACTTCTTCAATGTCATTAGCCTGCGCAAGCACCCAGCCAAGCTTTATGTAAGCAGTTTCCGGCAGCATGTCTTCTGCAAAAATGCAGTTCAATTCAATGCTTAATTTCCTTAAATTCGTGTAAACATATGGATGCACCCTTCCATAAATTGTTTGAGAAGCAATAACAACAGGAATTCCATTGTCAGTCAATTCTTTTATTTTTTTTGTTAGCAAATATTTTGGGTTTAATGTTGAAACATGCCCCAAGCCAGTTGCAGCAATCACAATCCCTTTGTACTTTTTCTCGCGGTAATAATCAAGGACTTCAGGATTCATTCCGGGATATACATGTACAAGCGCTGTTTTTTCCTCAAATCTGTCAGCAACATCAACTTTGCTGCTGTTCCTCTTGCTGTAATTATTATTCAAAACCTCAATTTTTCCGTCTTCATAAACTTTGGCCAGCGGAAGCTCGTTTATCGGGCGAAAAGCGTCTCTTCTGCTTGTGTGCATTTTCCTCACTTTTGTTCCTCTGTTTAATATGCAGTAACTGTCATCGCTTGTTGCGTGCATGCAGGTAACAACAGCAGCTGCATCAAACTTTGAAGCTGCATGTACAGCGCAAAGCAAGTTTGAGAAAGCATCTGAACTTCCCCTGTCAATGCTTCTCTGGGCTGCTGTAAACACAACAGGCTTGTTAAGGTTTCTAAGAAAAAATGACATTGCTGCTGTTGAAAAATGCAAAGTGTCTGTGCCTTGGGTAACAACAACTCCATCAACATCTTTGTCATTCAGCTCTTTTGCAATGCGCTTTGCCATAAGGCTCCATTCATCAGGAGACATGTCCTCGCTCATTATTCCCATTACTTTCTCTGCTCTTAGGTTTGCAGCATTCTTTAGCTCAGGCAGCATCTCAACAAAGTCTTCTGCAGTGTAGTCAGCATAAACCCCTCCTGTTTTGTAATCAACTCTTGAGGAGATAGTGCCTCCGAAAGATAAGATTGCAACTGTCGGCAGGCCTTTTTTATGGCTTAATTTATGCTTTTCCTCTTTCTTTTTTTCGTACTTTTTAATGACTTCAATCTTTTTTATCCTTTTGTTGTCAATTCCTATGTTGTAGCCGTTTTCCAGCTTGATTATGGTGTGGTCTTTTTCAAATATTTCCGGACGAGGCATAAGAATTCCTTCATAATCCTGCTCTTCAGTATGGACTTTTACAATGTCGCCGTATTCAGGTTTCATAAATAAAAAGTTAGAATGAGCTTATTTAAAGGTTACGAAATTATTTCGCAATTTTATTATAAACAAATGAAAAAACGATGCCCCAGATAAATCCAGCAACAAACAGGACTACTATGCCTGTAACAAAGGAACCGACAGTTATGACCGGTTCTGTTATGGAAATCATATTGTACATTAACAATAAGAGAACAATTGTTCTTAATGTATAAAGAATTGCAAGCATTATCCCCAAAGTCAGTCCTATTGATGCCGGTTTTAATTTTGCCATTTTTTATCCCATATAGCCTGGCTTCTCGTCAAGCATCTGCTTTGCCCTTGCAGCTGTGAAGTGCTCTTGCAGCTCCTCATAAGCCCTTTCAACGTCCTTTGTGACGCTTGGCCTTACTTTCTGAAGAGCAAGCTCAAAGTGCTTCTTGTAGATGTCTTTTGAGTTAATGTCTTCCCTTAAGGCAAGAATTGCAGCTTCCCTGCAAACAGATTCTATGTCAGCTCCCACATATCCTTCAGTTTTCTTTGAAAGATGCTTAAGCAATTCTTCCCTTGATTTGATTCCTTCTTCAATTGAATCAGTGTCAATTTCTGTTTCTGTTGTAACTTCCCCTCCTTTTGACTTGGCTGCAACCATTCTCTTCTTTATTGGCTGCTCCTCAACGCTTATCGGCATTCCTTTTGTGTGCACCTTGAAAATCTCAAGCCTTGTCTTTTCCTCAGGGATTGGAGTAAGTATCATCCTGTCAAACCTTCCCGGCCTTAGCAAGGCAGTGTCAACAATGTCAGGCCTGTTTGTTGCTGCTATGACAACAACATCATGCAGATCTTCCAGGCCATCAATCTCTGTCAATAATTGATTAACAACTCTTTCACTTACATGACTATCTGAGCTCAAGCCCCTTCTTGGAGCCAATGCATCTATCTCGTCAAAAAATATAATGCAAGGACTTACTTGCCTGGCTTTCTTGAAAACTTCCCTTACAGCCTTCTCGCTTTCCCCAACCCATTTGCTCAATAGCTCAGGGCCTTTTACTAAAATAAAATTAGCTTCACTTTCCCCTGGGCGGCCTTACTCCCAATCTTTTGAAAGCTTCCGGATGCTTCAAAGGCCATTCAACAGCTTCTATCAGCTCCTGCTTTACATTTATCAATCCCCCAATGTCGTTCCATTTTACATTCGGAATTTCAACAAGCACTTCCCTTAATGCGCTTGGCCTTACAACTTTCAAAGCTTCCTTGAAATCAGGCTGCGTTATGACCAGCTTTTCAAGCAGTTCCTTTGGAAGCGGCTCGTCTTCCTTCAATTTGATGTCAGGAAGAACTTTCCTTAAGACAATCATGGCAGCTTCTTTTGCCAATGATGATATGTCAGCTCCAACAAAGCCATGGATTACTTCTGCCATCTCCTTCAGGTGAACTATTTTTAGGTCATTGTTTACCCTTTCCATATATTTTTTTAATTTTGATATGTCTATTTTCTTGAACAATTCATTTTTCTCAGGGTTCTCAACAAGATACTTGTTTATTGTCCTCTCCATGCTTCTTGAATTGGAATCCTTGTACCTTAACAAATTCAAAATTGCCTCTTTGTATTCCTGCTCGAAATCGCTGTCCTTGACAAGGTGCTCCCTTGTGTACATTGGCATGTTTCTTGTATGGATTTTGAGAATATTCAGCCTTCCTTCCTTGCCCGGCACTCCAATCTCTATTTCCCTGTCAAACCTTCCCGGCCTTCTCAGTGCAGGGTCCAGAATGTTTGGAACGTTTGTCGCTGCTATCACAACAACCTTGCCTCTTGACTGCAGGCCATCCATCAGCGCAAGCAATTGCGCAACAACCCTTCTTTCAACCTCTCCCCTTGTCTCTTCCCTTTTTGAGGCAATTGCATCAATCTCGTCTATGAATATTATCGAAGGCGCGTTTTTCTCGGCTTCCTCAAATTTTTTTCTTAAGTTTTCCTCGCTTTGTCCGTAATATTTTGACATTATCTCAGGGCCATTTATAAGAATGAAATGCGAGTTTGTCTCGTTTGCAACAGCCTTTGCAAGCAGTGTTTTTCCTGTGCCAGGAGGACCATGCAGCAAGACTCCTTTTGGAGCCTCTAT
>JACPMU010000037.1 GCA_016185865.1 Candidatus Woesearchaeota archaeon
GCAAAAAGCAAGAATAAAGCTGGCAAGCATTGACATTGCAAAGATAGACGAGGTATGCTATTACATTAAAGACATAGCTGAAAAAACCGGAGTTAACATGAGAGGGCCTATCCCTTTGCCGACAAAAAAATTGAAAGTAACGACAAGGAAAAGTCCGGATGGCGAAGGGACAGCAACCTGGGAAAGATACGAGATGAGGGTTCACAAAAGGCTGATTGACCTTGGCCTTGATGAAAGGGCCTTAAGGCTTGTGATGAGAGTTCCTATTCCTGAGGGACTTAATATCGAGATAGAAATGATTGAATAAGTTTTCTAAAACATTGCTTAAGTCCCGAATGGCCAGCAAAACCTGTTTTGCGCTGCCTGAAGGATTGAATATCGAGATTGAGATGATAGAGTAGAAAAATATTTATTCTTGATAAGCTTATTAACCGATATGACAGAATGCCAGGAAACAGGATGCAGGCATCCTGCAACAAAAGAATGGAACGGAAGAAAAGTATGCTCTGACCACTATGATATGTACAGAGAGCATCATGAGAGCCTCACAAGAGAGTCTTACTGATTTCTGGGTCTTAAACCGCAAACTATTTAAACAATGAAATTAAGGCAGACAAAGGTGATGCTTTATGATGGGATGCAACAAATGCATGCAGATGGGAGGAGCTACTTTTTTGATATTAGGTTTAGCGTACCTAGCAGTTGATCTTGGTTGGTGGGACTTCTGGAACATAAGCTGGTGGACAGCACTGTTTGTGGTGTGGGGCATCGGCTCATGGGGTTCTTCAAAATGCCCTGACTGCATGGCAATGAGGGGAATGGGCAAGAAAAGATAAATAAATTAATTTTTTGAATTTATTTTTTCTTAATTATTTTACTTTCCTTAATTTATAGACCTTGTAGAAGCTCACAAAGCTGACAATCAATAAGATTACTCCCACCAATATCAGGTCATTGTGCCTTATCCTGTGCCCTAAAATATCTATGTCGAACAAAAGGAATTCCGCTACGGATTTAATTGTTTTTCTCGGAACAAACTCGTAAAAGCTTCCTATAATGCCTGCTGCAATTCCAAGTGCAAGCCAGTTTCTTTCTTTCATTGTGATTTGCTGGCAATTCCTTTTTTATAGCCGTGAATTATATAATATGCAATGTTGACAAAAGCAAATGCGAAAACCGCATGCACCAAATCCTTTGAAAACAGATAGATTAATGCAAAGGCAATGATTCCTGCAGCAAGCCTGTCCAGGTAATTTTTCTTAATAAATCTGTCAATTAAAACTCCGGCTATGACTCCTAAAATATAGGCGATTACAGGCACCGACACCAAGCTTAAAGTCATCAGGCCAGCAGCTGTTTCCTCGTCAAGGCCATTTAGCCTCATTCTTATCATGATAAACAAGGCATCAAAGGCAATTGATGCAAAGCCTGCAGCCAAAATAAAGCCTGTTGTTCTTGCCCAATGGGTTTTTCCCTTTGCAAAGCTCCATGCTGCAAAATATGCAATCAGCATCAAGGCAGCATGCAGGAAGAAAAACCAAAACTGCTCATCTATTTTGAACATTTCCCTGTTTAATGTTGCGCCTGCAAAAACATAGTAAATATAAAACATGAACGGGCCAAAAATGCTGGCAACAACTCCTTCTTCCTTTCCAATACCTATGAACTGGGTTATCATCCACACTGAAAGAAAGATGACTGTAAGCTTTATTGCAACATAATTAAGATGGACTGCCCAGCCTGTTGCAAGGTGGTAAACCATGTCAAGAGCATTCATAACTGCAGTCACTGCAATGGAAAAAAGAAAATTTGAGTAAAACTTGCTCATTTTTACTGCACAGTCACAGAGCCTTTCATTGAGGGATGGATTCCGCAGATGTAATCATACTTTCCGGCTTTTGTGAAAGTATAGCTGTATGTGTCGCCTTTTGCAAGCTCGTCGCTCCTTAGAGTTCCATCGCTGCTTTCAACAGTATGGGGCGCTGTGTCCTCATTGGTCCATACAACAGTTTCCCCGACTTTTATGTTCACTTCAGCTGGAACGAACTTGAATCCCTTTATCGCGACTGCAGCAACCTTGCCTGAGTCCTCAGAGCGCCCTATTGTCTTGTCTGTTGTAAGCTCTGGCTGCGAGGCGCAGGCAGCTGCTAAAATAGCCAAAATCAAAATTATGCCAGTTAGGATTTTTTTCATATTCAACCACCCTAAACTTCTTGGGTTAATAGAGAATATTTAAAGTTTTTGTTTTGACTGAAATTTGAGTTGCCAACAAACATTTATAAACAAAAATTAAAACCAATTCCTAATGCCGGGATTGCATAACCTGGTACATAGAAGCTATGCAGGAGATTGCGCAGGCCTGGAACAGAATTTTCAGCCAGCCTGTTTCCGAAAGGATGTCTGGGTTCAAAATCTTGGTGCATGCGAAGGGGACGAGCTTTTTCGTTGCCTGACTTAACACTTGCATCAGATTGAAAGTCCCAGTCCCGGCGTCTATTTTAAGCTATTCTAGCCCATATCCAAATCAGCTTTAGGGACAAGTCTCTCGTGCTTTTTTTGCCGTGCTTCATCGTATGCCCTACCTATGCCAGAAATGTGATAGCGCAGTTCGCTTTCAAATCTAAGAATTACTGGCTGGGCTGCGTCTTCTAGCAATTTGCCGCAAGTTGGAATATTTAATTGAGGCAATACATCTAACATTTTCCTTGACAATATCATTCGCAAAGATTCTTCATACCACTCGTGCCTCATGATTAAATCAGGTATGATGTAATGGGCTGCCGGCATGCTTATTATTAACCCGGCAAGTCCTATTTTGTATATCCGTGTAGCGACACGAGAACTCAGAGGCAGTCCCATTTTATACCGGAAATGCCGTTAATTTAAAAATTTAATCAACAACCTTTAAAAATCAGATAATTTTCTATGGCTTATTGCTCCTGTGGTGTAGCCCGTCAACCGAAAGGTTGGGCTAAGACAATCATACTGGCCTCTCGCGCCGGTGACCCGAGTTCAAAACTGAAGAAATTCAAGTGAAAGTCTCGGCAGGAGCATTTAACTTCTAAACCTTTTTAAATCCATTTTCATTCTTACTAGCTAATGGCAAAAACATATACAGAGCTCGAGGCTTGGGCAATATTCATAGGTGCTTTAGTTATCGGCGTTGTGCTCACAAGCGTGTTCTGGGCGTTTATAACTGTGCCGGAGGACGTCAAAAAAATAGAAAAGGAGATTGAGAATGCCACCGAGCCCGTCAACATTGAAAAGCCAAATGACTTCATAACTTTCTGCGACAAGGTTGACGGCACTCCAAACTGGGACGACAAAGGGTTCAGGCAGTGCGTTGTCAAGGACACCTCAGAGAAAAATTTAATAGTAATGAATTTATTATGCAAGAAATTCAACCTAAGCCTGAACTACGGCTCCTTTGGTGTCAAGTGTGAAGGAAAAATCTGAGAAGGTAGTATGCGAGGTTTGCAATACTGAAATGTACGAGAAGCACTGCAAGCTCATATGCCCAAAATGCGGCTTCAAGTTAAGAGAACTGCTGCCCGTGAAATGTGAGCGAGTTCGCAACGAGCTCACTCGCATCTCGCAGGGCTTCTCGGTTCAAATCCGGGCCTTGGCGTATTTGTTGAGGGCATTTTGGTGAAAAAAAATAATACCAGTCAAAAGAGATGGATTGTCTATTTTTATCCCCTAATGCTTTTAGTTTTATTAGTCTTAAGTTGTTCTAAAATCCAAAATGAAGGCAGCGAACAGGAAATCCAATCAATTACAGGCAGTGCTGTTGAATCACAGGAAAGCTGCAGGCTTAGTGATGAATCGGATTGCAGGCCAATAGAAATAAGAAGAGGAGAGCCTGAAAATGAAGAGGTTGAAGAAACAGATGCTGTGCAGGAAACTGCAACTGCAGCAAGTGCAATTAATCTGACTGTAAATGAAACAGCGGAAAATATAACTGTGCAAAGCCTGTTGAGTACAGCGCTAATTTGCGAAGCCGGGTGGAAATGCATCAAAGGAAGCCATATTGCCTATCAAGAAGCCAATTGCTCATGGCATTCTATAGAGAAGTGCATTTATGGCTGCAATGAAAACAGCACGGAAAATAAATGCAGGCAGGCTCCAATCTGCAAAATAAACTCGCTGAAATGCGAAGATGACAACCTGATGATATGCGGCGAGGAAGGCTACAAATGGGTGCTAAATAAGTCGTGCGACAGGGAATGCGAAGACAGCGCATGCACTGAAGATGCTGCTGCAGCAAATGCGTCAAACAACACGGCACAAAATGATTTTATAGCTGACAATTGCATGGATGTTTTAAAATACAATCTTACAGGCATTAACCCAAGTGACGAGTATTTCACGCTTAAAAATTCATGCCCTTACAGCATTGACATGACCAACTGGACTGCAAAAGATAATGCAAGCAACCCCCATGTTTACACATTCCCAAGCTTTAATTTTGCAGGCAATGGAGAAGTTACCATAATCACAGGCAGTGGAACAAACACCCAAACGACATTGTACTGGGGAAGCGGAAGCGCTGTCTGGAACAATAATGGAGACACGCTTTATCTAGTAACATCTAATGGCACTTCTGTGCTGACTGAAATTTTTGTGCCATGAGCATATGCTTAAAATGCCAAAGCAAACCATCTCTTTATGTATGATAGCAAAGAATGAGGAGAAATTCCTAGAGCAATGCCTGAATTCTGTGAAGGATGTTGTTGACGAAATAGTAGTAGTGGATACAGGCAGCACAGACAACACAAAAAATATTGCAAACAAATTTGGCGCAAAAATATTTGATTTCAAATGGGTAGATGACTTCTCTGCTGCAAGGAATGAAAGCATCAAGCACGCTTCAAAAGACTGGATTCTTGTGCTAGATGCTGACGAAGTAATTGAAAAACAAGACTTGGGAAAAATTAAAAATACAATTGATGATGCGAAAGATATTGCAGGTTTTTCGCTTGAGCAGAGGTCTTACTTAAACAAATTTTTTGAAGGCTCTGCAAAAAATGAGTCAAACTTTGAATTAGTCAAGGATTATCCTTTTTATATTTCACATCATCTAGTCAGGCTATTCAAAAACAAACTTGGGCTTTATTTCAGGCACAGAATTCATGAATTAATAGAAGACTCAATAACTGAAAAAAACCTAAAATATGAAAAAACCGGCATTGTTCTGCACCACTTTGGCTCTTTAAAGGAAACAAGTTTGATAATCGGCAAAGCAGGGGAATATTCGAAAATTATTTTAAAACAGCTGGAGGAAAACCCGAAAAGCTCCAGATATAACTACCAAGCAGCCCGCATGTACCTTGGCGGGAATGATTTCAGCAATGCATTGAAATATTTTGAAAAAACGGCTAAAATAGACCCAAACTACAAGCTTGTTTTTTCTGAAATCGCAAAAATATACCTTCAGATGAATGATAAAAACCGCGCAATAGAATGTTTTAAAAAATCAATTAAATATAATTCTAACAATCCAAGCCCTGCAAACAACCTTGCAGTCGTTTACATGTCAATGGGAAAATTTGAAAATGCAAAAAAAATTCTTGAAGAGCAGTTAAAAAAGCATCCTGAGAACAATGCGTTAAAATATAATTATGGAGAATGTTTAAAAAATGTTAAAAAATAAATTTCATCTCCACTTAATCGAGCATCCGATTGCCGGAGTAAGCTCAATCATGACTTTCCTGTCGTGGATTAGCGCTTCTATTGCATTCCTCAAATCAGTTGTCTGCACTAAAGTTGCGTCTTTCGGGCTGTTGTCAATTCTTCCATGATATCTTAATGCTCTTTTTTCGTCAAAAACAAAGCATTCTGGGGTGCATTGGGCACCGTAGGCATTTGCAACTTTTTGGTCTTCATCCCTTAGATAAGGAAAATTCAGCTTTTTCAGCTTGTTCATCTCTATCATTTTCTCGAAGCTGTCATCAGGATAATTTACTTCGTCATTTGCATTGATTCCGACAACCTGCACCCCCTTAATGCCAAAATCGCTTTGTATCTCTTTTATCCTTTCTATGCTTCCCTGAACATAAGGGCAGTGGTTGCACATGAACACAACAGCAAGTATCTTTTTGCCCCTGAAATCATTCAAGGAGTATGCTTTTCCGTCAACTCCAGGCAAGCTGAAGTCCGGAGCCTTATCGCCTATATTCAGTTTTAAATCGTGAATGTTCATTTCCATTGTAAACACCAAGTGCGTTGGAATTCCTTATTCTATTAAAAAGTTTTGTTTTTAAAATGGCGGTGGCGGAATTTGAATCCTTGTCTTTTTAATTACTGATAAAATCAGATAAATTTCCTTATCTTCTCGGCATATTCCTTCATTTCATCGCCTTCGTATTTCAAATGGCTCCATTTGATGCGCAGCCTGTCCTTCTGGAATCTTGGGATGATGTGGATATGCGCATGGTTCACAACCTGGCCTGCTTCCTTGCCGTTGTTCATCCCAATGTTGAAGCTTGCATTTCCAAAGCTCAATGACAATGCACTTGCAACCTTTTTTGCTGCCTTTATTGTGGCTGACAAGTCCTCTTCATTCATATCCATCAAATTCTGAGCATGATTTTTTGGCACGACAAGGCAGTGCCCCTTGTTTGCAGGCATTATGTCAAGGAAGCTGATTACCTTGGAATCTTCATAAACTTTTGCTGCCGGAACTTTTCCATCAACAATCCTGCAAAAAATACATTCTTCCATCTTATTTTACAATTGTAAATTCCAATCTGTCATTTTCCGCATCTAGCAGTGCAATTGTATAAGGATAAATCCTGAACAATGCGCCCGGGTTTATAACCCTTGTTTTTCCGATTTTCTCGTCTCTTTTTATGTGGGTGTGGCCAGTTAAAACATAGTCATATTTATTGCTTTTGACTTCTTTTTCCAATTTCTCCCTTTTTGTCCCGTGGTAAGCATAGAATTTTTTTCCTTTGCAGTCAAATTCCAGCTCTTCCTTAATCTCGTCAAAGCCGAATTCCCTGCACTTTGCAATCAATCCATGTTTTTCGCCGTCATTGTTGCCAAAGACAAACTTCATTTTCAGCCCCTGAAAATGCTCAAGCATCGGAGGGGATATTATGTCGCCGCAATGAACTGCAAATTCAACATTTTTTTCCTTGAATATGGCTACTGCTTTCCTGATTGCTTCCTCGTTTTCATGGGTGTCCGATATGATGCCGAGCATTTTAATTTAAAATTTTGTTTAAATCCGTATTCAACAGTTTGTTATTTTTAAAAAGAATTGATTTCATGCCCAATAACCTTGCAATTTTTACAAATTTTTTGACATCGTCTATAAAAATGCACTCTTTCGGCTTTACCCTTAATTTTTTTACAGCTAACTTGAATATTTGGCTTGAATCTTTTGTCATCTTTACTTTATATGATAGTACTACATGGTCAAATGGCTTGTATAATCCTATTCTTTCATTTACTTTGGAATGGTTCTCAATAATATTTGAGATTACTGCAACTTTATATCTTTTCTTTAATTTATTAATAAGCTTCAGCAACTCTTTGTTTAGTCTTATCAGTTTGTGAAAATCTTTGCTCAGTAAATCATGTGGAATTTTTTTATGGTCCATATTGTACTTTTTTGCCACATTCTTCCAGAACTGCTTTTCATTAATATCCCCTCTGCATAAAGGAATCATCTCATGATTCATTTCTTGCCAAAATTTGCTTTTGTTTCTAACATTAAAAATCCTAAAGATTCTCCTTAATACGAATTTAAGATCTACAATTACGCCGCCTAAATCAAAAATTATTGCTTTTATCATTTTTTATAAAAATGGACCGGCCGGGAAATTCATGCTTTTAGCAATTTGAACCCGGAGCCTCACCCAAGCCAAGGGCGCATTATACCGGATTTAACTACCGGCCCATTAAATCTGATAGAAAAGCAGATTGTTTAAAAGATTTTCTTAATTAATGTATAGGCGAGGTGTCTCGATGTGGCAATCGGAGAGGCACCGAGCACTAGAATTTGCCGAAGGCGTTTTAAAATATTTAATTAAAGAAATGCTTTTATCTTTTACTTTGCAGCAAGCTTGACATCCCCTTCGTGGACTGTTTTTCTTCCGGAGTGCTTTGCGATGTCCGACGCCTTTTTGGAAATCTTCATTGCAATGTCTATTAGAACATCTGTGAATGCATCAACGCCGCCTGCAGAGACTCTTTTTGCCCCTGCTTTCAGCAAAATTCTTGCGACTGATGCCTTGGGTATTGTAGAAATTTTTCTTGCCATCGAAAATCACAGATTTTTTGGGGTTTCGAAATTCTCTGAATTTCGCAACCATTAATCCCCCTAAAAATAAAAAGGGAGAAAATCAAAAACAACCCCTTCAGCCTTTGTGTAATCACTTTTCATAGAACAAGTTATTTAAATAACTTTCTATTTTACCCAAAATCATGGATGTAAGCTTAAAATCAGCAATAAGGAAGTATGCCTTGCAGAACGCAGTAAAGTACAATGGCAAAGCCAATCAGGGCGCTGTCATGGGCAGGGTTCTTGCTGAAAACCCTGGCTTAAGGGATAAAGCAAAGGAAATAGGAAAAGAGATTGGAGATATAATAAAGGAAGTAAACAAGCTTTCAATTGAAAAGCAGGAAAAAAAGCTCAAGGAAATGGCTCCTGAGCTTCTTGAAAAGAAGGAAGAGGCAAAGGAAAAGGACATTTTTGGATTTCTGGGCATAAGGGAGGGGCAGGAGGTTGTTACAGCCTTTCCCCCTGAGCCAAGCAAGTACCCCCACATAGGGCATGCCAAGGCCATCATTGTGAACTACGAGCTGGCAAAAAGGCATAATGGGGCATTTTACTTGAGGTTTGAGGATACAAACCCTGAGCTTGCGGATGAGGAGTTCTACAAAATCCATCTTGAGAACTATGAGTGGCTTGGGATTAAGCCTGACAAGATTGACTATGCTTCTGACTACATGGAAGAATTCTATAAATATGCTGAAAAGGTAATAAAAGACAATCATGCCTATGTATGCCTGTGCAAGCATCCGACAATAAAGGAGAAAAGGAAAAACGGCACAGAGTGTGAGCACAGGTACCAGCACCCTAATGAAAATCTCGAGCTGTGGCAGCAGATGTTCAAGGCAAAAGCCGGAAAGTATGTGCTAAGGTTAAAAGGGCATATGCAAAGCGCAAACACAACATTAAGGGACCCTGTCATATTCAGGATTGTGGATGAAAGCCATCCAAGAAAGAAGAAAAAATACAGGGTATGGCCAAATTATGATTTTGAAAGCTCTATAATGGATGGAATTGAAGGCATAACACACAGATTGAGGAGCAAGGAATTTGAGCTTAGGAATGAGCTGCAAAGGCTCATCCAGACAATGGCTGGGTTAAAGGAAACCCACATTTATGAGTTTGCAAGGTTCAATCTTGAGGGAGTTGAAAGCTCCGGAAAGGTTATAAGAGAAAAAGTGCAAAAAAAAAAGCTTATCGGATGGGACGACCCTTCACTG
>JACPMU010000033.1:0-3003 GCA_016185865.1 Candidatus Woesearchaeota archaeon
TTTCTTACCTTGAGGCTTTGTGGGCTTCTTTGGATGTTGTGCATTACTTAAGATATGGGGATGCCGAATTGATAACAGACGACCCCATCATCCTGCAAAAAGTAGGAATGTTAAGCACAGACCTGACAAGGCAAATTTCAATAAGCGAGCAGATGTCAACAGTGCTTGCATCGGGACTGGAAGTATTGCAGAGCATTTATAACAACCAATTGCAGATGCTGAATAACCGGCTTGCTCTGATTGTTGTCTGGCTTACAGTATTGGGCACAGTCGTGCTTGTCCCTAATACGATAGCAACCATACTGAGCATAGGCCACATATCTGATAAGATAACGATTAATACTGTAATAGTTGTTCTTGTAATCTCAACCCTTGTATCCGCTATTGTGGCTTACCTGTATGGAAAAAAATTATTATTGCCTCCGAAACTAAGCTGAAATTTGCATAACTTTTATATACAGCATTTTATTCTTTACTTTTGGGTGGCAATGTGATTAAAGGGCAGATAATTTCTGGGGGGTTTGGAAGGATAATTGCAAGGCAGAAGTCCGGGCAGTCAATTGAAATAGGAGAATTATTAATCGCTGAATCAAGCGATGGAAAAATTCTGATGCAGGTTTATGACCTTGTGTACGGAAGCCAGATTTCGCAGCAGAATCTCGAGATGATTTCGGGAATGAAGCTTGAGGAAAACACTGAATTCGAGCTTTTTGACCCTAATTTGAGGAATTACATGCTTGCAATGATGAAAAGCCTTGTAACTATAAAGGATAAAAATGCCCTAGTAAGCAAATCGCTGCCAGGCTTTTTTTCCGAGCTTAGGGAAATCAGGGAAAGTGACTTAAGCTTTTTAACAAAGCCGAGAAATCCCTTGTTTGTAGGCAACTTAAGAAGCGGCTCAAAAGTGCTTGATGTTCCCATTTATCTTGACGGCGAGAAGGTTTTTTCGCACCACCTTTTGATAGCAGGCACAACAGGAAGAGGCAAGAGCGTTTTGGTATCAAACTTATTATGGACAGCTGTCGGAAGAAATTACGGGATTTTGGTGCTTGACCCGCATGACGAGTATTACGGAAGGAACAAGACTGGATTAAAGGACCATCCAAACAAGGAGAACATTGTTTATTACACATCCAGGAATGCACCTATTGGAACAAACACTTTGAGAATTAACCTTGACATCATAAAGCCGCTTCATTTTGATGGAGTAATTGATTTCAGCGATGCGCAAAGGCAGTGCCTGAACCTATACCACAAGGAATTTGGCGACAAGTGGATTGAAGCAGTAATTCTTGAAAAAGACCTTGGAATAGGCAAAGTGTTCAAAGACGACACAATGGCTGTTGTCAAGAGAAGACTGCTGTATTTGCTTGATTTGGAATTATCCAATAACCAGTTATTCTGCAATGGAATTTTCCAGCTGAACTCAGGCTTTGCAACAATAAGCGACATATGCAGGCATCTTGAAGAGGGAAGAATTGCTGTAATTGACACTTCAAACTTTTCAGGGGCGGTTGAATTGCTGATTGGAAGCCTTATTTCAAATGAGATTTTTAATAAATATAAATTTTATAAGATGAATGGAACTTTGAATGACAAGCCTGTTGTTTCAATAGTTTTGGAAGAAGCCCCAAGGGTGCTAGGAAAAGAAATTTTGGAAGCAGGCCCAAACATATTCTCGACAATTGCAAGGGAAGGACGCAAATTCAAGGTTGGACTGACTGCAATAACACAGCTGCCTTCCTTGATTCCAAGGGAAATTCTTGCAAACATGAACACTAAGATAATTCTAGGCATTGAGATGAAGCCTGAAAGACAAGCGATTATTGAAAGCGCTTCACAAGACTTGAGCGACGATGACAGGACAATTGCATCGCTTGATATCGGAGAAGCATTGATAACAAGCAATTTTGCGAAGTTTGTGACTCCTATAAGCATTCCTTATTTTGAGGATGCTGTTAAGAAAACTTTAAATAAAAAAGAAGAGGCTGTTATTGAGTTTAGCGAGCTGGGGTAAAATGAAATTTGCGCATCTGGCAGACTGCCACATAGGCTCATGGAGAGATCCAAAGCTCAGGGATACAAGCACATTTGCTTTCATAAAGGCAGTTGACAAGTGCATAAAGGAAAAAGTAGATTTTATCCTTATTGCAGGAGACCTGTTCAACACCTCATTTCCAAGACTGGATAATCTAAAGGCAGTTGTAATGAAATTCAAGCAGCTGAAAGACTTGAATATCCCTGTTTACATTGTGCCAGGCTCTCACGATTACAGCCCAAGCGGAAAAACAATTCTTGATGTGCTGGAAGAAGCAGGATTATTTGCCAATGTGTTCAAGGGAACTGTTGAGAACGGAAAATTAAAATTAAATTTTACAATTGACGAAAAAACAGGAGTTAAAATAACGGGAATTCTGGGCAAAAGGGGCGCTCTGGAGAAAACTTATTATGAAAAATTGATTTTAGACAATCTGGAAAAAGAAGACGGCTACAAAATCTTTTTGTTCCATTCAGGAATTGATGAATTAAAGCCAAAGGAAATGGAGAATATAATCTCGCAGCCGCTGTCATTGCTGCCAAAAGGCTTTGACTATTACGCAGGCGGGCATGTCCACATTGTTGATGATAAGCAGATTGACGGCTATGGAAGGATTGCATATCCAGGCCCATTGTTCCCAAACACTTTTGCTGAACTGGAAAAGCTTGAAAGAGGGGGATTTTACATCGTTGAAGATGAAAATGTAAGATGGGAGCCGATACAGATTTACAATATTGCAAAACTGGACGTCAAATGCGACCATAGGACTCCGGATGAGATAAAAAATGACATTTTAACCCATTTTAAAAATAAAGAATTAAACAACACAGTTGTGCTGATAAGGCTGCATGGGGTTTTGGAGTCAGGGAAGCCAAGCGACATTGACTTCAGGGAAATCTTTAATTTTCTTTATGACAAATCAGCGTATTTTGTCATGAAAAGCTCGCATGCAGTCACATCAAAAG
>JACPMU010000033.1:3034-7956 GCA_016185865.1 Candidatus Woesearchaeota archaeon
GACATTGAGTCGTTTTTGATTAAGGAGCATTTAGGGCAAATCAAACTGGAAAATTTGACATTGGAAAAAGAAAAGGAATTGATAAAAAACCTGATGAAAACTTTATCAGCGGAAAAGCAGGAAGGGGAAACAGTACCTGATTTCGAGAGAAGGGTAAAGGAGGAAATTGGAAGGGTTTTGGAATTGGAGCTGTGATTTTCTGATTTACCTTTCATAAATCCTTGCTTTGTCTGTAAATCCGGAAACTTCTGCAGCCTTTTTGCCAGGAAATGCCTCAAATTTAATTTTTCTGCCTTCAAGCATCTGGGCAAGCGCAACACCGGCAACCTGCTCGTCATAGCCGTATGCCCTTGAAATTCTCGCAAAATTCTGCCTGTTCCACTCATCTCCTTCTTCAGTCTTGTAGCCAAACGATACCAACTCATATTTTACCAGCCCATTTTGAATGCCCACTTCAGCAGGATCAGGAGCATTTCCTCTGACTGCAAACTGCTGTGCTTCGCCATCATAATCTCCCATGGAAACAATGACTAATGAAGGGTCCAAGCCGTCGTATGCAAAAGCGAGGTGCGTACTCCAATAGCCTGACATACTCTGGTACTCGGTCTTGCCAAAATAACCGTTGGTGTTTTCTTCAAACCAATTGCCCACTAATTTCCCATCAATGTCATAATCAATTTTCCCGCCTCGGGGCTCTTTTTGGCGAATGTTTTTGTCCAAGAGCTGTGTTCGTGTTGGCTCAGCAAAATAATCGAACATATCGACGTTGTGAAGTTTCCATGGTTCAGCGGCATAAGTCTCAGGGACAATGAATCCGGAAAGAGTAATCTCATCATTATGCACCGAAAAATCAAACCCCGGGGCTTTTCCTATGACTTCTCCTGCTTCGACTGCGGCAGTGTTTTGCGTATCGGCAATGGCCCGTAATTTTTCTGATAACTGGTTGACATGAATATAAATGGTATAGAATGAGCAAGTGTGGTGGATAACCAGCCGATAATCACCAATGCTGCTGGAGGAATATTCTTGCGGCATGCTCTGGACACTGGTTACAATTCCTGATGCTGGTGCCATAATGTCACGGAATTTTGTTGCATCTTCCCTGTTACCCGGAGAAAGCCACCCTTTTGCATAATAATAGCCATGGTCTATAGGCGTGACATGGCCGCCAATCATCAGGCCAATCGGCTCAATCAGCTCAATATCCCCTATTAGCATAGGAGGCGATGTAAAGGTTACAATTCCCTTTCCTATGCAGCTTGTTACAGGCATATAATTTCCGTGGCTATTTTCGCCAGGAGGAAAGATAATCCTGCAGATTTCTATTTGTTTCCCACGACAGTAAGCTTCACATTGTCCTCTATTTTTGGAGCAAAAATCTTTGCATTCGGCCTCTCCAGAGCATAGGTTTCCCAATCCTTGCTTTTCCGTTACTGGTGACTCAACTGAAATTTCGCTGCCGGCATCACGATTACTTTCCTCAAGATTAACATCATTTTTTGGAGAGCAATTGATGACTATGGAAAAAATTAGCAATAGAAATAAATATTGCTTTTTTAACATGGTTATTTCCTTAAAGAATATGTATAAAAGCTTTTTGATTGATCATTTAATTAACCTCAAAATTATTTCATTAACCTCTTTAGGAGTTGCTTTTCCCCTTGTTTTTTTCATCACAGAGCCGACAATGAAATTCAATGCCTTTTTTTCCCCTTTTTTGTAATCCTCGACAGCTTTTGGATTTTCCTCAATGGCTTCCCTGCAGTATTTTTCCAGTTCAGAAACATCAGAAACAGCTTCAAGCCTTTCTTTTTTGACGTATTCTTTTATATCAAAGGGCTTTTCAATCAATTTTTCAAGAATTTTTGATGCGACATTATCGGTTATTTTTTTATTTTCCACTAATTTTAATAAATCAATCATGTGCTTTTCGTCAATCTTAACTTCATGCAGCTCTTTTTTGTTATAATTCAGAACCCTGACAAGCTCCCTTCTCAGCCATTTTGCAGCAAGAATTGGATTTATTTCTTCTGCAACTTTCTCAAACATTTCTGCCAATTCTTTTTCAGCAGCGATAATCTCAGCGTCCTCTTTCTTTATCCTGTGCTTCTCAACAAATTTCCTTACCTTGTCTTGAGCAAGTTCAGGCATTTCATTTTTTATTTCCCTGACCAATTTGCCTGTTATCTCAACAGCAGTCAAGTCAGTGTCAATTATGTAGCCATAATCTTCCTCTGTCTCCTTTTTTCTCAAAGTGAATGTAACACCCTTTTCTGAGTCCCATGCCCTTGTTTCCTGCTCAATTTTTTTATGATGCCTTATTTCATCCTGCTGCCTGCTTACTTCATACATCAAGGCCCTTTCAATCTCCTTGAATCCTGTTATGTTTTTTATCTCAACTCTTGCATAATCGCTTTCCCTTATTGAAACATTCGCATCAGCTTTTATAATCCCTTCATTAATGTCAAAGATTTCAAGGTAGTTCAATACAGTGATTAGCTGCTTCATGAAATCCCTTGCTTCATCTGGAGATGCCAAATCAGGCTCTGTAACAATCTCAACCAATTGATTGCCGCTCCTGTTGTAGTCAACCAAAACATAGGCGCTTTCTTTTAGTCCGGCAGGATGGACTAAAGAAGCAGGGTCCTCCTCCATATGCACCCTTGTAATGTCGATTTCCTTGCTGTCCCTTAATCTCAAGCTTCCATTTTTGCCAAGAGGCATTTCATATTGAGAGATTTGATAATTCTTGGCCATGTCAGGATAAAAATAAGATTTTCTTGAGAAAACAAGTTCAGGAGATACTTCACAATTTAAGGCAAGGCATAATTTTAAAGCAAACTCTACTGCTTTCTTGTTCAATACAGGCTTTGAACCAGGCATTCCTAAACAAGTAACACACGTTCTACTATTTGGCTCTTCATTTCCTTTAGTTGGGCAGGAGCAGAATAACTTTGTTTTTGTATCCAGCTCTGCATGGATTTCAAGGCCTATTACTATATCGCTTGTGAATCTTTTCATTTTCCCTTCTCTATTGCGCTTCCCAATTGTATCAGCTTTCCTTCCTGCAGATGGTCAGCAATTAAAAGCATTCCAATCGGAAGGTTTTTTTCAAATCCTACAGGAACATTCAAGTGAGGCAGCCCTGCAACATTTGGACTTACTGTCATGATATCTATCATATAATGCTGCAAAGGAGTCAATTTTTCAATGTCCTCGAACTTTGGAGGCAGGATTGAAGCTGTCGGACTTATTAATGCATCAAACTTCTTGAATGCTTTCTTGTACTCATTTATCATCAGCGTCCTAACTTTCATTGCTTTCAGGTAAAATGCATCCCGGTAGCCTGCCATTCTTGCAAACGTACCAAGCATAATTCTTCTCTTTGCCTCATCGCCAAAATTATTGCTCCTGACCTTTGTGAAATACTCATTAAAAGAGCCTTCAAGCTTTTCCACAGCCCCATAGCGCATTCCGCAGAATTTTGCAAGATTTGTGCTTGCCTCGCTTGCTGCAATCATGTAATAAGTGGCAATGCCGTACTTTATCGGCAATTCCAGCGAAATTTCCTCTGCTTTTGCGCCTTCCTCCTCAAGCTCTTCAATTCCAGGGCAGACATTGTTTTCAGCTTCCCTGTCAACTCCAGCTCCAAATGCCTCTTTTATGATGCCGATTTTCATTCCTTTGACAGATTTTTTAAGATATTTTTCATAATCATCATTTTTAATATTCAGCGAAGTGCTGTCTTTTTTATCATAGCCGGAAATGACATTCATCAGCAATGCAGCATCCTCGATTGTTTTTCCCATTGAGCCTATCTTGTCCATTGAGTTTGAGAAATCAATCAACCCATATCTTGAAACTCTGCCATAAGTCGGGCATAGGCCATAAACTCCGCAGAATGAAGCCGGCTCAACAATTGAGCCTCCTGTGGATTCTCCTAATGCAATATGACTGCTTAGCTTTTGGGTTAACCCGGCTGCCCCTCCTGATGAGCCGCCGCAGCTTCTTTCACTGTCAAAAGGATTTTTTGGAATCTTGAAGCCCTTGCCGACATTGACAGAAAAGCCACCGAAGCCAAATTCATCCTGGGAAGTTTTTCCGATTATTATGGCTCCTTCCTCCTTTACCCTTTGGATTACAAATGCATCGAACAATGGCCTGTAGCTTTGAAGAATTTTTGAGCCTGCAGTTGTCTCAACATCCCTGACGCAGATTGCATCCTTTGCAGAAACAGCAACTCCAAGCAGTTTCTTATTTTTTATATTTTTATTTTGCTTTACCTGAATTTTTATTTCACTTGCTGAATTCAATGCCAATTCCTCAGAAATTGTGTTTAGATAATTATACTCCTTGTTTATCTCTTTGCATTCCTCAATCAGTTTGTAAGTATGCTCAACTATGTCTATTTCTCCATTCTTCACTTTTTTTATGAAATCATGGACACTTTCCATCAAACCGCCTTTGGACCCTTGAAATAGGCATCTTTCTTGTGCTCTGTCAATGACAATGCATCATCCTGGGAAAGGCATTGCCCTTCATTATCTTCGCGCATTGCATTCTTCAGCTCAACAGGCTGGAAGCTGGGCTTGACATTGTCTGTGTTTATGTCTTTTAATTTAGAAAAAAACTCCAGTATTTCCTTCAGCTGCGGCAGAAATTTTTTTATTTCACCATCATTCAGCTTTATTCTTGCGACTTCTGCAACGTGCTCCAAAAGCTTCCTGTCAACTTCCATAGAACAAGAATTTTATTTATTGTTTATATATTTTGCCTAGAGCCCGAATGCATTTTCAAATTCCTTCATCTCCCTCAATTTCTGCAGCAGCTCATGCCCCTTGTCGGTTATAATGACATAGCCAAAGCTGCCTTTTTTCACCTTCTTTACAAGGTCTTTCTGCACCAGGTCATCGATATAAGTA
>JACPMU010000040.1 GCA_016185865.1 Candidatus Woesearchaeota archaeon
GGGAATCCTCTTGAGGCATTAAACAAGGCAGCAGAAAGCGGAAGCTTTGCTTTGGCTGATAAGGAAACAATGGACAAGGGAGCAAGGTATGTGAAATATTTCAACTCAAAAACACCAATTGATAAGTCATCATTAGTGCCGATAGCAGGCATGAACTCCGCAGAATGGGAGCAGTTCAAGCTTTGGATGAGGCTTGATACAGTTATGTATCTTCTTAAGACATCGACTTCCTAAAGCCCTGTCTCTTTTTTTAGCTTATACAAAACAGCCCTGCTTGCATCAAGCTTGCTTGCTGCCTTTTCCGATTCAGTCATGTATCTTTCTGCTGTGTTAAGCCTGTCGCGAATGTCAGCTATTTGCTCGTTTGTCAGGCCGCTTCCCATTGCCTTAAGCTGGGAATAAGCTTCATAAGTCTGTACAATTGCCTGATAGCCTTTAGTTCCTCCTGTTAAATTTGAAGGCGCTTCTTCCCTTGCAGTCCGTTCAAGCCTATCTTCCCCTCTTGCCTCAAAAAGCCTTGAAATGTCAACAGCCCTTTGCCCAGGGGCAATCTCATCAGCGATTTTGTCAGTCTTCATCTCCTGCATTGATTTTTTGATTAATTCCTCTATCTCGTTTACTTCCTTCTTTCTCTCCTCTTCCATCAGCTTCAGCTTTTTTATCCTTTCCTTAGGAGAAAGCCTTGTAAGTTCTTTTTTGTCAATGGTCATTTTAGCTAATGATTATCAAGAAATAATCTCTAATTTATATAAACCTTTTCAGAAAATTTACTCCAGCGGCACAGCGCTCCACAAAGTCCAGTCATTTGAAGGAGCGTAGCCTCCAAAGATGTAGTAAGGCGGCTTGTTTTGGCCAAAGAATGAATATTGCACATCTGCCCATGTCTGAGGAACTCCTGCTCCCCTGAATCCCATTCCATAAACAGGGCTTCCGAAGAATTTCCATGTTTTCATCAGTCCATGGAAGTCGCTTAAGTCAGTTGATGCATCAGCTCCCGGCTCAACTGTTATTGCTTTTTCATATCCATGCCTTTTGAGTATTGACATTATTTCCTTTATCGGAGAATTTACCTGGCCAGGAGCAAGATGGTCGTCATGATAGCCATAATTGTCAGCCAAGTGGACATTCCCTACCATTTTTTCCTTTGCAAGGCTTTCAACCTGGTTGAATACCCATTTGTTGAATGTATTATCATTTTCTTCCCTTGTCTTGCGAGGATCTTCCTGCCAGTATTTGCGCCATAAATTGATGTGGCCTGTATCAAGCGTTGCTTTTATGTGCCTTTCTGCCAGTTTTTCAGCTTCATTCCTGCTTACGCCCATGTAGTATGGGTTAGGCTGCTTCTCACCTTCTTTGACCTCTTTCGGAGACATGCTTACACCATACTCTATCTCAGGCTGCGTCAGCAAGTCAACCATTCTTTCCCTTGATTTCTTGATTATCCACTTTAATTCTTCCAGATGCCCCCCAAACCTTTCAGGGAATATGTGCTCAACTGCAACTGTAACTGGGTTGTTTGGATCTCTTGTTTTTCTTAAAGCGTGTATTCCGGCTTCTGCATAAAGCCTTACACCTTGTTTCTCAAGCCTCTTGATTGGGGTTATGATGTGCTCTTTTGTTGTATATGTGTCTATAGCCTGCTGCTCCTGGCCTGCTGCTGTTGAACGGTCGTAATCAAGCTCCCTCTTTACATTGAAAATAACCTTATCAATAAGTTCCGTTGGCTTTTTCGTTTCAGGAGCAACAAATCCTCCTGTGATTCTATATAGCTCATCGTCCTGCTTCAATAATTTCCATTGCTCCTCTGGCGGAACTGATGCTTCAAGCTGTTCGTAAAATTTCTTTGCTTCTTCTAGCTTGCCTAATGCCTTCAAGCTGGATATGGCTCTTTGAGAGAATTGCAGGCTCCATCCTCTTGCAACGCTTTCCTGCGCATCCAATGTTGCTTTGACATATGCCTCTTCCGGATACATCTTCTCATAATAATTCGGCTTTCTTCTGTGCTTTTGCTCAAAGTACATGTTATATTCCTCAGCCTCTTTCTTGAAATCCTCAAATGACTTGAGCTTTACGTCAAACAATTTTTTGCCTTCATTGAATTTTGGAACTCTTCCTTTTAGTGAATCATAAGGATCAATTATTTTTTGGCCTCCATAATCCACATAGTCTCCTTCGCGAATTAGTATCTTTTGCTTTTGATTTTCTGGAACATCTGAATTATCATATCCCCAGTAATCTTTTTCTGCCTTGTTCCACACAGGATGCGCCACCAATTTGTTTTTCTGCACTGTCTCGATCTTTGCAGATGTCCTGTCGTCAAGAAGCTCAAATCTTGCATCAACCTCCTGTGTGTGGGCCTGCTTGAACATCAGCCTTCCGCTTGGATCCCTTGCAAGATTAATCCTTCCGCTTTCATCATCTAGATACATGTCAGTCATCGGCCTTTCAAATTCTCCTGAATGAATGACAACAGAGCCTCCGCCCATATCTGCTTGGAAGTCAATTGCCCTTTTCAGCTCAAACATGTCCTGTGTTGCATTGTAAATTGAGAAATTGCCCCTTTCGTCTCTTCCCATCATGCCCATTAATTGAAAGGAGGCATGTGTTGTGAACTTGACTTCATTGGCCATTGACAGTTCCCTTATTGCCTGCCTTTGGTCTTCGCCGAGCATTTCAGGGGTTTGCGCATTTCTTGAGCCCATCCTGTAGCCTGGAAACTGTATTTCTATGTTGCCTGCTCCCATTCTTATCTTGGAATAGATGCCGGCAACATTTGCAGCAGAAATTCCCATTGGCACGCTCATTCCAATGTCCTTGACCCCTAAATCAAGGCCGTAAGAGGGCTTTTCCCCATAAGTTTCAGGGTCCATTGAATTAAAGTAGTCAACAACAGGATGATGCCCGTAATAGCCAGCATTGAATCTCATTTTAGCTCCTTTTTTATTTGATTGATTTCATTGGATTGGTGGTATAAATAGTTAATGGTTTCTTAAATTTCTGCAATTTTACCAGTTCAGCATCTCATGCTGCTTCTTGAAATGATGATAGGTGTTCCACATGACTTTTTTCACAGCATCAGCTGCATTTTTCTTTGCAATAGCCAACTTTAATTCATCTGTCTGTGTCGGCTTTTTCCCTGCCTGCTTCAGTGATTTGTTCATCTTAAATGATGTAAACAATTCTGCAAATCCAGCAAAAACAGACATGAACGGGCCTGCTCTTTTAGGGGGCGCTTTAGGCATTTCTTTCTTTTCCTCGAATTCCTCTCCTGCTTCTTTTAAGTACCGCATCAGCTCATCGCCAAGCGCCTCTAAAGCAGCCTTGACAGAGCCGTCGATAACTCCAAGCAATTGCAAGTCTTCCTGCTCCCTCATTTTTTTGTAATTCTCAATTTCCTTGTCTGTCCATGCATATGCCCTGAAGTCCATTTCAACTCTTCCAAGATGCAAAGGCCCTCTTTGGTACTCCTGCGAATAGCTCATCTCCGGCCTTGTTCTGAAAAGGTAATGCATCAGAATGCATTGGTTAACCATTCCAGCTGGCTTTATTGCCAAAATCTCCACCTCAATCATTGAGCTTTCAAAGGCAACAATCAGATCAGGGGTATCGATCCTTGACTGGTCAAGCTGAAGCCTTTGTATGTTTTTCAAGTAAGGCTTGACCCATGTCATGTACATCCTTATGATTTCAAAGTGCTGCCGCAAATACTTTAAGGTAAACTTTCTCCTGTTCTTTAATTCCTCATAAGTATGCTCTTTCCATGCCAAAAAGCTTCTTAATTTTCTCTTCAAAACTTCCCTTACTTTCCTGTTAAACTGCCCTCTTTCCCTCTCAACAACAACATCAACATCCTCCTGCTTTTTTGGGTGCGTTGAGAAAAATAAGTCCGGCAGTGTTGTAAACTGCACTTCACGTGCCATGCCGTAAACAGAAGCTGGATTCTTTGCGCCTTGCTCCACCAAATCAACCCATATGCCTTTCAAGGTTATTTCAGCGCTTTCAGCGCTTGGGCTGTTTGTGTACGAATCAGCATAATAACTCAATCTTTCATCAAGAATCCTCATTTCTCTCACAAGCTGGAACAATTCCCTTACCATCTTGCCTATTGTTGCAAGGAACTGGCTTACCTTGTCCTGCTGCAGTCCCAGTCTTTGCTGCGATGCCCCAAAGAAAGCGGAATTTTCAGCAGCTGCGAATATATCTGTGATTTTGTCAATCCTTGGAAATCCCCCAAAATATCTTAAGTAATGCAAAGTCCAGAAATAAGGCTCCTCAATTGAGATGTTGTAGCCTTCGTAATGGAGCCTGTACCTTCTTGCAGGAGCAGGATAGCCTGTCTTGATAATCGAGCTTCTAAATTCCTCGCTAATTTCATTTTCCTCAAATCCGTGCTTCTTAAGCTCTGCGTCAGTTGCCATTTTTGTCTCTTTTGGTATACTTAATTTCAGGAAGTTCTCTTTATCAAGCCTGTTATCTGAATTTAATAATCTTATTCAAAAATCCTGAAATCATCCTCTTCCCTGTATTTTGTTTTTCTTTCGCTCAGGTTCAGCTCAATGACATCCTGTGTCGTGAGCATCTCCTCAACTTCTGTTCTTGTCTTGCCCAGCAGTTTCGCTAATTCTTCTATTCTCAAGTTCAACCACCTTTTTTCCTTTTATCCAAAATTTCCAGTATGAAGCCGTCTTTGTGCTTCCTGAATTCAAGCTCCATGCCCTTCCTTATGCCCTCATACTGCGCAATAAGCTTTGGAATAGTGATGACTAGCTGCCCGGAAGGAAGCTTTTGGATTTTTACCATCTTGATAATAGTATTTTAAATATTATTTTTAACATTTTAAAAAATGCTTTAAAAAATATTTAAATTAATAGTATTTAAAGCTTTCGGTTTGGGGTTTTAAGGGGCTAAAACAAAAGGATTTTAAATCGGGTAAAGTTCGCTTCAGCCATGGCAATTGACAAGCCTTCATGGGTAAAAGACAAGAAAGTGGCTGATGACTTTGAGGTCATAAGGGCAAAGCCATATGACGACTACAAGGACCACAGGAATGACGACGGCTGCTACACTTTGATAAGGATTTACTGGGACACCCATGAGATAGGTGTTGCAATATGCGATTACAATCACACA
>JACPMU010000041.1 GCA_016185865.1 Candidatus Woesearchaeota archaeon
TTTATCCCACGTTTAATCCAACAGGAAATGAGCTTACCCATGTTCAGCTTGCAATTGCAGATTTTGACACGCATCTTGCAAAGGTATTTGAAAAAAATCCTATAGGCTCTTGCGACAGAAATGAAACAGAAATTTGCAAAACAAGACCGATAGTCACTTGTGAAGATAAAGATAAGCTTGTCCTTTACGTTAAAGAATCGGAAAAATTCAGGGCATATTACAACAGCAACTGCATTGTTGTTGAGGGAAATGGCTTTGACTTGGTAAAAGGAGTTGACAGGATTTTATACAACCTATACAACATAATGGAACAGGAAGAAGCATAAATATGGAGCATTACTATTCTGAGCAGCAAAAATCATTGCCGGGCATAAAAAAAATAAAGCAAAAAATAAAAGGGAAAGAATTTGAGTTCTATACCGCATCTGGAATTTTTTCAAAAGAAAAAATTGACAAGGGGACTTTGATCTTGGCGGAAAATATGGTTATTGATAAAAATGCAAAAGTCCTTGACATAGGATGCGGCATTGGTATTCTTGGGATTGCTGTTGCAAAGCTCTTTAATGCAGATGCTGCAATGAGCGACATCAACAAAAGGGCTGTTATGCTGGCTAAAAAGAACTGCAAACTGAATAATGTAAAAGCTGAGATTCATCAGGACAACTTGTATGAAAAAATAAAAAATTACGATTTTGATGCCATATTATCCAATCCTCCCCAGACTGCTGGAAAAAATGTTTGTTTTAAGCTAATTGAAGAATCAAAAAAATATCTTAAAAATGGCGGAAACCTGCAGTTAGTTGCACGCCACAATAAAGGCGGGAAAACATTAAGCAATAAAATGCAAGAGGTTTTTGGCAATGTAAAAGTTCTTGCAAAAAAATCCGGATACTGGGTTTATATGGGTGTGAAGGAGTAAGTTTTAATTTCACAATTCCCTAACTCCGTCCTTAGTCACTGCCATCAGCCTTACACCAACCCCGAGCTTGAGCAAAGCAGATAAAATTGCCATGTGCTCCTTTCCATTTCCTGAGACAAGGTTTAAAGCAACCTCCAAATCTGTAATTTTCCCTTTCAGCCCTTTTCTAATGTCCTCAATTAATTCAAAGACAGGCTTCTGGAAGTCAACAACCACAAACTGAACATTCTTTTCAGCCTTGAAGTTCTTTCTGCCGAAATCATTCGTAATCAAAAATATTTTACTCCAGTCCTGCTCTTTTATCAATCGTGCGATATGCACCCAGCTTTTCTCTCCGGATGAAAGGCATGCAACCAAGTCTGTCATAAAGCAGCCGGAATAAAATAGGATATATTAATGTTTTGACATAAAAAAAGAAATAAAATAAAAATTTATTTTTTCTGCTTCTTCCTGAAAAGCCTTACAGCAATCCATGCTATCAATGCTGCGGCTGCGTAGGGCATCGCGACAAAAATCAGCTTAAGCAGGCTGTTCAGGCTTGCGACCAGGCTTCTTACAAGCTCTGAAAACTTTACAAACTTGATGTTGGCATATCCTGGCTGCTTTTCATTCAATGTAATGTAAATTGTTGAGTATTCAATGCGCTGGTCGATATTCTTCAGCGAGTCCTCAAGGTATTTTATTGTCCTCTCCTGCTCGAATATTCTGTCGCTCAGCTGAAGCTTATCAGCAACTAAAGTGGCTTCCTCATACATCTTGGTGTACCTCAAAAGCCTCTGCTTTTCAGCATTAATCTCAATCTCAAGGTTTTTGTATGAGCCTGTGACATCTTCAGCATTTTCATTGAAGGACTTGACTTCCCCTATTCCTTTCAGCTGGGCAACTACATCATTGTATTTTTTGGTGTCGACCTTTATCTGGTAGCTTCCGGTATAATATGACTTCCATCCTGACTCGTACTTGTTGACATTTTCATTCAGAAGATAGGAGCCGCTTGACCTCACTACAGATTTCAGCTTTGACTCCGCATCGCTGAATCCTCCTGTAGGCGTTTCAACGGACATGCTTGATGACTTTGTTATCTTGCGGTCCTGCACATCAGGCGCAAAGTCTTCATTTATAGGGACAGGCGGCAAAAAGCCGTAGCCGGCCCTTGAATACGATGCGTCTGCAGCCATGAATTTTTCTGAAGCAATGCCAGTGGAAAGCATTGGTATGCTTCCTCCCTTTAGAAATATGATTACAAGCAATACTAATGCCAGCATCAGCCAGTTTTCCTTTATCTTAACCAATTGCTCCTTTATTGCCATTTTGCCTCATCTTGTTGGTAAGCAGCCCATATATAAATATTTGGCTATGACTTCAAATTGGCTTGAAGTTATCTCAGCCTTTCCTTTGTTTTATCAGGCTTGTAATAAAATAAACAAAAAGTGCAAAAACAGCCCCTGCAAAAATCCACAATGCAATGCTTGGTTCATTTATTCTTTCTGCTTCCATAAATGAGGTTGGGAGTGTTATTGGAAACTTTCCTGAAAATAGGTTTATTGCCAATGCTGCGCCGCTGGCTATTAACAGGACTGGAAGCAGGCTTTTCAGCTTTTCCTTCAATCCAAAAGTGCTTTTCGGCGCTATTATTATATATTTGTTCGCAAGCTTGTAATGGCTGACCTCTTTTCCTTTTTTGCTGTAGTGGAATTCCTCTGATGAGACAAGCCCTGCATCAACTAATTGCTTCAGGTTGTAGTGCACTGTTGAAATCGGCAGCTGCAGGTTTTTTGCAAGCTCTGTTTCAGTTGATTCCTTCTCAGCCAGATAATCCAATATTTTCCTGCAGCTTTCATTGCTTACCACCTGTGCCAGCTTTTTTGCCTTGTCTTCCTGCAATGACACGAGTAAAAATGACTGCTTTGCCATTCCATCCGCTAATCAATTCATTTTTAAATACTTTTGCTTGGCTTCAAATGCAGTTGAAGCTAAACAGCAATAACTTTAAAAGCAAACTAAATTAACAAAATTCAAAATGCCGCTGATAACCTTTGGGGAAATAATTGATTTGATACTGATGACCTTTTTTGTAGGATATGTTTTCTCTGGCATCATACCAGTAAGAAGGGAAAGCTATGATCCATTGATTCATTACAAAAGAAGGTTTGATTTTGAAGGGTTTAAATTTGTCATAATGGCAACAGCGCCTGCAATTATCTTGCATGAGCTGGCGCACAAGTTTGTTGCCCTTGGCTTTGGCTTGGATGCAGTGTTCTATGCATTTTACAGGAGTTCTTTCACTTTGATGCTTGGCATATTCACAATCATTTCAAAATTGACAGGATTTGGCTTCATGTTCTTTGTTCCGGGTTTTGTTGGCATAAGCGGCAATGGAACCAATCTGCAGTTTGCATTGGCAGCGCTTGCAGGCCCTTTTGTTAATCTAATCCTATGGCTTGGCTCCCGGTATATTTTTAAAAATAGGAAGTACAAAAAAAAATATTTTTTGCTTTTAGTCTTGACTCAAAGAATCAACATGTTTTTGTTTATCTTCAACATGCTTCCGATTCCGGGATTTGACGGCTACAAGGTTTTCACAGGATTGATAAGGGCTTTTAGTGGTTAGTTTTATATAATACTGAAACAAATTGACAGAAATGCTGGACGCATTTTTCATTGCATTGTTCTTCACATTTATCTCTGAGATAGCAGACAAAACACAGCTTGTTATTCTTGGGCTTGCGCTCAAATACAAAGCAGCCATGCAGGTTTTTTTAGGCGCACTTATTGCGCACTCTTTTATGGATGGAATTGCAATTCTGCTAGGCTATTTTTTTGGCTTTCAAATTCAATCAAATCTTGTAAAAATATTAATAGGCATTGCATTTATTCTTTTGGGTATCTATAGCTTGTTAAAGCCCTATATCAAAAAGCATCAAAAAGAAAAAAAGAAAATTGAGGGCAAATTGCCGTTTGCAGTTGCATTTCTCACAGTTTTATTAAGCGAGTTCGGTGATAAAACACAAATAAGTTCTGGATTGCTAGCTGCAAAATATCTTTTGCCATGGCATATTTTCATAGGTGCATTTTTTGCTCTTGCCTTGGCTATAGGCTTAAATGTTTTTATAGGCGCAAAAATAGCGAAAAAGATTCCTGCAAAGAAAATAAAAATTGCTGCATCTGTTTTGTTTATTTTGTTCGGGATGATTAGTTTATTGACCTGATTTTTCAATTTTAGCAGCAACTATGGAATCATAAATTTAAATCTATTCATTACTTACTTTCCATATTGAAAACAATATTAACTTATTCATCAAACCATAAACTATAAATAAAACTTGTTTCATTTCCAATTAATGCAACCGCTTAAATTTCTTGCTTTTGATTCTGTGGCTTTCCGAGGTGCAATTTTCTATGCCTAAATACATTGTAATAGCCGGAGGCGTGATGAGCGGCGTTGGAAAGGGGGTTACAACAGCCTCAATCGGCAAGATTCTCCAGGAGCACGGCTACAAAGTAACTGCAGTAAAGATAGACCCGTACATAAACTACGATGCAGGCACCTTAAGGCCAACTGAGCATGGCGAAGTCTGGGTTACAGATGATGGGGGAGAAATTGACCAGGACCTTGGAACATATGAAAGGTTTCTCAATCTGGATATTCCAAAAAGAAACAACATAACAACAGGCCAGATTTACAAGACAGTGATTGACAAGGAACGCCAAGGAGAGTATCTTGGCCAGACTGTCCAGTTCATTCCCCATATTCCGGATGAGATAAAGAGAAGAATCAAGGCTGCAAGCAATGATTTCGATTTTGTTTTGATAGAAGTAGGAGGCACAATTGGAGATTATGAAAACATACCATTTTTGTTTGCAATCAAAAGCCTTGAAAGGGAAGTCGGAAAGCAGAACTTGAGCTATGTTCTTGTCACATACCTTCCTATTCCAAGCCATATAGAGGAGATGAAGACAAAGCCAACCCAGCAGGCAATAAGGCTGCTTAGCGAGCACGGCATATTTCCTGACTTCATAATCTGCAGGGCAAAAAAAGCGCTTGATGTTGTGAGAAAAAAGAAAATAGAGACTTATGCAAACATAATATCAGAGCATGTCATCTCAGAGCCGGACATTGAGACTGTTTACCAGATTCCTCTTGACCTGGAAAAGGAAAGATTGGGCGAAAAAATATTGAAAGAGTTTGTGATGAAGTCAAAGAAGCAGCCAAGCTGGACAGAATGGAATAGGCTTGTTGGCAATATCCTAAAGCCCAAAAAAACAGTTAAGGTTGCGATTGTTGGCAAATACATTGATATTGGCGATTACAATCTGGCAGATTCCTACATATCAATAAACCAGTCATTGCTTCATGCAGGCGCTTCACTGAATGCCGGGGTTGAAATCAACTGGCTTGACTCAAAAATGTTTGAGAACAATAAAAAGTCTTTGAATGAACTGAAAAATTACAATGGCATAATTGTGCCAGGCGGCTTTGGCGCTTCAGGAGTTGAAGGCAAGATTAATGCGATCAATTTCGCAAGGATAAACAAAATCCCCTATCTTGGTTTGTGCTACGGGCTGCAGCTGGCTGTTGTTGAATTTGCAAGAAATGTCTGCAATTTAAAAGATGCGCATACAACTGAGATAATCCCAAAGACAAGCACTCCTGTGATTGATGTCCAGCCTGCGCAAAAAGAAATCCTTGAAAAGAGCATGTTCGGAGGCACAATGCGCCTTGGGGCTTATGCCGCGATCCTAAAGGGCAAGAGCCAGATTTTGAAACTTTATGAAGAGACAGGAAGGCTGAAGGAAGATGAAAAAAGAATAACCGAATTGATGAAAAACAAATCACAGGCTTTCAGGCTTGGAATTCTGGAAAAAGGAAAAAAGACAGTCCTTGAAAGGCACAGGCATCGCTACGAAGTCAACCCAAAATTCGTCGATTTATTGGAAAGAAAAGGAATGGTATTTTCAGGATATTATGAAAGGTTTGACAAAACAAAATTGATGGAATACATTGAGCTGCAGAATCATCCTTATTTCATTGGGACACAATCGCATCCTGAATTCAAGTCAAGGCTCGGAAATCCTTCTCCGATGTTTTACGGGTTCATGAAGGCGTGTGGTAAGTAACTACTTCTTAATAACAAAAATAGAAAGATTTATATAGTGAAAATGTAATCCATTGCCCTAAAATGTACAATCCGCAATTATCAAGAAGAGAATTCCTAAGAGGAGCTGCAGGAACAGCAGGAGCAGTAGAAGTTGCTGGATTATATGACAAAGCAATAGCTGCAGGAGGCGCAGTAGGTGGCTTGGCTGGTATTTTTAGTTCACCTCCTCACGTATCAGCGGGTAGTAAATCTGGTGAAATTAGTGGAATCAATGAACTCAGAGAACATGCCAAAGCTGTTTATCAGGAATATGAGAGAACTTATCGTGGAGAGCCACTCATATTTAATGATTTCTTCGAGGGTAGGAAGGTTAAACTTGGAGTTGATTACAGAAATGGTATGTTTAGTTTAGAGGCAGTGATTCTTGTCCCTCCCGATAGAGCTGGGAAACCATTTTTTGTTGAAGACAAATTTGTGGATTTTGGAATCAAGGAGGTTTGACAGGACCTCGTGATTATGTTCATTTATTTAGAAGTTCTGGCAGTAGCTGGGAAGCTGCCATATTTCAAGG
>JACPMU010000020.1 GCA_016185865.1 Candidatus Woesearchaeota archaeon
CGTAAAGGCTTATGTTGTTTTGAATCCCGGCGCTAAATTAAAAGACGATGATGTTGTTAATTTTTGCAAGGAGAAGCTTGCATCTTTTAAAAAACCCAAATTCGTTGAGTTCATAGATGCAATCCCCAAGAACACAATGGGCAAGATGCTGAAGGAAGAATTAAGGAAGATGCACAAGAAGTGAAAATTTCATTCATACCTCAGCGCATACTCACTATCGTTCGTGGCTTTCCGTTACTATTCGTAACGTAAAGCATCCACCGGCTTTAGCCTTGAAGCCCTTCTTGCTGGCAAATATCCTGCTGCGGTTCCAACAAGAAATGAGAAAAACAAACAGCCAATTATCAAAACAATCGGGAATTCTGGCTTGAGCAAGGCAAACCCGTTTGCAGCTGCAATCCCTCCCCCTATGCTTGCAACTATATAGCCGAAAATCACTCCCAACAAGCCTCCAAGCAAGCCTAGAAATCCTGACTCAAATACGAAAATGAGCAGAATATCGCTGTTTCTTGCCCCAACTGCTTTCATAACACCAATCTCTTTTGTCCTTTCAATTATCGCTGTGTACATTGTGTTCATTATGTTGACAAAGGCAACAACCAATGAAACAAGCGCTATCAAAACCAAAACAGCGTTTATGACATTTATTATTGTTGTAAATGTTGCAAGCGCGTCCTCAAAAGTCTGCACAAAAAAATCTTCCTTGCCTTTATCCTGATCCTTGAATTTTCTCAGCTTTTCCTCTATCCTTTCTGCAAGCTCTTTAGGAACTATTCCATTTTGCGAGCTCAGCATTATGAACCCAAACTTGTCTTTTTTGTCAGGATAAAGCTGCTCAAACGACTCTTTTGTTATGTAAGCATTTGCATCATCCTGGGGATTTCCGATCTCATCATAAAATCCTATGACTTCAAAAGGATCGCTGTTAATGCGGATTTTATCCCCGAGTTTTATTCCTTTGCCAAATACCTTGTCATCAAACTGGTAATTATAGCCCAGTACAGCCTTGTTCAAATCGCCTTCCTTAAGCCCTCTTCCCTTGAGTATTGATATTGCAAAGGTTTCTTCAACAAAATCAACATTGTTAGTGTCAACTCCTGAAACAAAATAAAATTTTTTAACATCATCAGATTCAATCTCTCCTGCTGCGAAATACATTCCGACAATTTCGTCAACGCCTTTTATCTTGCCTACAAAATTGACATCATCTTTTGACAGGAAAAAGTTATCGTCTGTTCCTGGCGCTCCGATCCCTTTGGCCTGTATAAACAGCTTGTCCCTTCCTGACTCGTCAGCTAGCGTGTTGACATAATTTTGAATGCCTATTCCAAAGCTCAATAAAGCAAACACAGCCGCAATTCCAATCAGTATGGAAAGGATTGTAAGCAGGCTTCTCAGTTTTCTTTTTCTTATGTGCTGTATTGAATACCTTATCTCATCAATCCTCATTTTGCGCTCCTCAAAGAATCAACAGGATTAAGCTTTGATGCCTGGTAAGCCGGAAGCACGCCAAAAATAGTTCCCAATAAGAAGGAAAACATCAAAGCACCAATTACAAGAAAAGGGCTTATGCTTGCCTGGATAAGATCAGAGCCAAGAAATGCCCTGCCAACCGCGGAAAGCCCGAATGCAAAAGCCATTCCAAGAATTATTCCTATGATTCCCCCGACCATTCCCAGCAGTCCTGATTCTACAAAAAATATTGTGAATATTGCGGAATTTTTTGCCCCGATTGATTTCATGATGCCGATTTCCTTTGTCCTTTCAAGCACAGAGGTGTACATAGTGTTCATTATCCCAATTCCCCCCACAGCAAGCGATATCGCAGCGATAATGTAGACAAACAGCTGCACAGCAAATAATGTTGAGTTCAGTGCCTCAAGCGTCTGCTGCGGGCTCTGCACCTGGAAATTCTCCTCGCCTTTTTTCACATTTCTTTCCTTTCTAAGGAGTTTTTCTATATTCTCCTTGATTTCATCTGCTTTTGACACATCCTCAATCTTGACAGCTATCACATTCACTTCCTCTTTCACAATTCCGATGTCATCTATCATGGTCTGCTCATTTATCAGCACCACATTGTCAAAGATGAAGCTGCCCTTTTTTTCAAGAATTCCAACAATCTCAAAATCAATGCCGTTGAGCAAAACCTTGTCCCCGCTCTTTATTCCTTTTCCAAAAGTATCATCGCTTTTGAAATTGTTTCCAAGAACAGCTTTTCTTGAGTCGCTGTCTTTCAGCAGCCTTCCGTCTTCTGCCTTCAGGTTAATCATTGTTTCAAAGATCTTCCTGTTTTCACCTTCAGGGTAAGATGCCGCAATCCCGATATTTTGCCTGTCGTTAAATTCAAGAGTGCTGGATTTTATATATCTGTTAAATGCAGCCTCTACGCCATTGACTTTCCTGATTTTGTCAGCAAGCTCGTCGCTCAGAGGCTCTACAACTCCGGTCCCTGGGGGTCCTGCAAAAGCCAATCCTGATGCCTGCACGCTTAAAACATCAGGCCCGAGAAATCCAAATTGGGACATGATTGCTATTCTTAATCCTTCACCAAGCCCGATCAAAGAGACAACTGCAGCTATTCCGATGAATATTCCGATCATGGTAAGCCATGACCTTAGGCCCCTGTTTCTCAAGTTCCTTACAGAATAGATAAAATAATCCTTCAGCATCTTGAGCTGGAAAAATTTATTTCCTGCGCTTCTTCCAGAGCCTGTAGGCAAAAAATCCCGCAGCAAGCAAAATTACTGCAGCGAAAACCCAGCTGGTTCCATTGCCTTCAGTTAATCCAAGCTTCTTAGCCTCGGATTTTGTGTAAAGCGTAAGCTCAAGATTCACATTTTTAGTATAATCCTGGTTGTTTGCATCCTTGTACTCAATTGCAACTGGCAGCAGCAGTTTCTTGTCCCTTGTCTTTTCAATGCTCAGCTTGAAATCAGCTGTTTCATAGTCATCAGAGTCTATGTTTCCTATGTATACCTCATATGGAGACAAGACCTTGTATTTTTCGGATTTGTCAAGCTTCACATTAAGGAACTTTAAATCGCTAAGTCCCTTGTTGACAATCTTTACGCTTATATCTCCTGTTGAGCCTGCGGTGTAGACAGAAGTTGTGTCCACATATACAGATATGTCAGGCTCAACTCCCACAACCAAAGCCAAAGTCAGCGTCTTTGAGTAGTTCTTGTTGAGAATGTCTGAATACTGAAGTTTCAACGGCACCTTGTAAACTTTTGATTTTGCATCAGGGTCAGCAATTAAATTAAATTCAAGAGCAGATGTTGCCTGCGCATCAATAAATGGTATTACCTTTTCATTAGTCGAGCCGACAGGAGCAAAAGGTGTTTCTTCATCGCTGCTCTTTCCAAGGTCCAATGTCACCTTTATGTCTTTCAGCAGGGAATTTGCATGATTTCTCAAACTGACAGCCAGCCTTGTTTTTGAGCCAGGAGCAACACTTTCAGGCACTGCTGCAAATTTCTCAACTGAAAGTATTGCTTCTTTTGACTGCACTTTTATAGTGGTATTGTCAATTGTTATCCATGATTCTGAGTCACTGCTTTTGTACCTTATTTTAAGCTCCTGATTGCCGTCAACAGCATTCTGGTCAACCTTGAGTTTGTATTTCACAAAAACGCTTCGGACAGTGTCCTGCGCTGTTCCCAAAGTTCCAATATTTTTCACAGCGCTTTCCCCCGGCAATATTGAAAATGGATACTCTGGAATTATCTCAAACACAACATCATTAGCCAGCTCTCCCTTGTTGTCAAGCTTGAAGCTTACCTCCACAATCTTGCCTGGCTCCACAGGATCAGGATCCTGGCTTGCAAGATCAACATCGATCCTGGGGCTTTTGCCATAGTAAACAGTGTTTACAGCAGCGCTTGCTAAAGTTGCAGCCACTATAAACAAAACAAAAACAACAAAAAACATTCTCATTTTAATCACCTTTCCTCCTCAAAGATTTTATAACCCTGCCGTCTTTCAGGAACTCAATCCTGTCGGCATGCTTTGCCACATTTTTGTCGTGAGTGACTAAGATTATTGTTTTGCCTTCCTTTCTGTTAAGCTTCTGCAAAAACCCCATGACAGTTTCGCCTGTGCTTGAATCCAAATTTCCTGTCGGCTCATCAGCTAAAATAACTTCAGGATCATTTGCCAAAGCCCTTGCAATTGCAACCCTTTGTTGCTGCCCGCCGCTTAATTCCGAAGGCTTGTGCTCCATCCTGTCGCCTAGTTCCACAATCTCCAGCAGCTTAGCTGCTCTTTTTGTTCTTGTTTCCCTGTCAACTGACTGGAACACTATCGGCAAAGCCACATTTTCAAGCGCTGTCAAAGTCGGAATCAGATTAAACTGCTGGAATATGAATCCTATTTTTCTGCCCCTTATCTGTGCAAGGTCTGACTCGCTTAATTTTGAAATGTCATGCGCATCCAGCATTATTTTTCCTTTTGACGGCACATCTAAGCATCCTATCATGTTGACAGCAGTTGATTTCCCAGAGCCTGAAGGCCCCATTATGGCTAAAAATTCTCCTTCCTTGACATCAAGATCCAGCCCCTGAAGCGCTTTAACTTTTACTTCCCCCATTTCATATATTTTCCACACATTCTCCAGCTTTATGATGCTCTTTTTCATCTGATTGCCTTCAGTTTTTTGACAGTGCCCTTCAATACAGCCTTCATTTTTTTCCTGTCAATGCCCTTTGAATAGAGCTCAAACATTGCTGCCCTGAACTCATTTAGTTCGGGATTCAGTTCCCTGAACGGAAGATGCCCTTTTTTCAGGCTGTTGAGTATTTCCAGCATGAACCCAAGCTCTCTCCTGTCAGTTATTTTGCCGAAGGCTTTCCAGTGCGCAATCAGCTTGTCAATCATAGCATTCTTGCTTTTGTCTATGATTAAAAGCTGCTTTTTCCCCTCGCCTGTCAGATAATACAGCTTCTTTCTTCCGTGCTTCTCAAGCTCGACAAATTTTTCCTTCAGCAGCTTCTCGAGCAGGGGGTAAATGGAGCCAAAGCTTGGCTTCCAGGTGCCTGTGTCTTTTTCTATCTGCTTTATCAGATCATAGCCTGAGAGCTTCCTGTTTGACAGGGTTTTCATTACAATTAGCCTCAAATAGCCGGTCATCATATGTATCGCCTTCGCTATATCGGGAACGATATATTGGTATTTAAATATTTGTGTTTTTTAGTATATAACACATTTTAACTCAAAAACCTTTAAATAATGGCATTTATTCGCAACTTTAATGAAAGCATACTCACTAACGTTCGTAGCTTTCATTTTTAATGTTCATCACAAAGGAGGTTAATTAAAAATGAAAGTAACTGTTTACGGAACAAAAACATGCCCTTGGTGCAAAAAGACAAGGGAATTTTTAGAAAAGCATAAGATTAAATTTAATGATGTGCATGTTGAGGACGATAAAAAAGCTGCTGATGAAATGATAAAAAAATCCGGCCAACAAAGCGTTCCTGTAATAGATGTTGACGGTAAAATAATTTTGGGGTATGATGTTGAAAAACTAAAGGATGCTTTGAAAATAAAATGGTGAAAGAAAACAGGAAAAACAACAAAAAATATTACCAATGCGGGATATGCAAGTTTTATTACGAAACAAAAAGTTTGGCAGGCAAATGCGAAGCTTTCTGCAAAAAGCACAATTCATGCAGCCTGGAAATC
>JACPMU010000029.1 GCA_016185865.1 Candidatus Woesearchaeota archaeon
ATTTTACTTTATTTTTGGCAAGAACATCAACAACACTTGGGTCAGCCAATGTCATTATGTTGCCGTAGTCTGTTGAGCCTTCCGCTATTGCCTTGAGAATTCTTCTCATAATCTTGCCGCTCCTTGTTTTCGGCAGGTCATCTGCAAACTGCAGCTTGTCAGGCTTTGCAATAGGGCCTATATGCTGCGAAACATGATTCCTTAACTCTTCTTTTAATCCCTCGCTTTTTTCAACTCCTTTCTTTAAAACAACAAAGGCGTAAACTGCCTGGCCTTTTATCTCATGGGGAAAAGGCACAACAGCAGCCTCTGCAACAGCCTCGTGGCTGACCAAAGAGCTTTCAACCTCTGCGCTTCCAATGCGATGTCCTGCAACCTTTATGACGTCGTCAATCCTGCCCATTATCCAGAAATAGCCGTCTTCATCAATCTTTGCGCTGTCGCCTGTCAGATAAACTCCGAATTTTTCAAAATATGCATGCTTGTACCTTTCAGGGTCATTCCATATTGTCCTTAGCATGCCAGGCCATGGATTTTTAATAACTAAGTAGCCTCCTTCATTGACATTTGCTTTAGTTCCATCTTCTCTTAATACATCTGCAATTATCCCAAAAAACGGCTTTGTTGCAGAGCCCGGCTTCAAGGGAGTTGCACCAGGCAGCGGCGATATCATAATTCCTCCTGTTTCGGTTTGCCACCATGTGTCAACTATCGGGCACTTACTTTTCCCAATAATGTTATGATACCACATCCATGCTTCAGGATTTATTGGCTCGCCGACTGTGCCAAGCAATCTCAAGCTGCTTAAGCTGCATTTATTTGGCCAGTCATCCCCTTCTTTTGCAAGAGCCCTTATCGCAGTCGGAGCTGTGTAAAAAATTGTAACTTTAAATTTTTCAACTATGCGCCAGAATCTGTCAGGATTTGGATATGTAGGACTTCCTTCATACATGACAATAGTTGCTGCATTTGACAATGCTCCATAAACAATATAGGAATGTCCAGTAATCCATCCAATGTCTGCTGTGCAGAAATAAATGTCCTCATTTCTTATGTCAAAAATCCACTTGAAAGTCTGGTAGGCAAAAAGCAGATAGCCGGCTTGGGTATGCAGAATTCCTTTTGGCTTGCCCGTTGTGCCGCTTGTATACAGAATAAATAATGATTCCTCTGAATGCATGCTTTCAGGCTCGCAAAAGTCATCAATGCCTTTTTCATTAATTAATTCATGCCACCAAAAATCCCTTCCATCAGCAATAATTTTTTATTGTAGGGCATTCCTTCAAGGCAATATCAGCATTTTCCTTTAATGGGTATATTTTTCCATTTCTAAAGCTGCCATCAGCTGTTATAAGCAACTCCGCTTTTGAATCCTGTATCCTGTCTTTCAATGCGTCAGAGCTGAAGCCTGCAAAAACAACAGAATGGATTGCGCCGATTCTTGCGCATGCAAGCATTGCAATAGGCAATTCCGGAATCATTGGAAGATATATTTCAACAACATTGCCCCTTTTGACGCCTTTTTTCCTGAGAACATTCGCAAATCTGCATACCTCTTTCAATAACTGCCCGTAGGTATAAGTATTGTGCTCTCCTGATTCTGCTTCCCATATATACGCAATCTTGTTTTTTTTCCCGGATTTCACAATCTTGTCAAGGCAGTTATAACAAACATTAAGGTAGCCTCCCTCAAACCACTTGAAAAAGCCCATATCATTTCTGAAAACAATGTCCCATTTCTTAAGCCAGTCCAATTGAAGGGCTTTTTCCGCCCAGAAAGCCTCAGGGTTTTCAACGGATTTTTTGTAAATTCTTGAATATTCCTGTATTTTTTTTATATGGGATTTTCTGCTGAACTCATGGCTCGGATAGAAAACCCTGCTTTCCTTCAGAATCGAGTCAATGTAAGACATGATGCACCTCTTTTTAATGTAGTCTGTAAAAATTGTTTTTAAAACTTTCTTAATATAGTAAAGGCAACAAATAATTGAGCATCATTATTGCCTTTGCCTATTACGAACGGATAACTATTGCTCAATTATTATTATCCGTGAGTATAGTTCAGCTTAAACCTTAAAATTGCGGCAATTCCTCCAAGCCCGTCAAGCTTTTTTCCGGCTTCATGCTCGGAGCTTATGATTTCAACAGCTCCCTTTGCCTTGTCAGCAGTTTTCATAATATGCTCTACATCATTATAAAAATTTTCATTTCTGGATTTTATTATAAATGAGTCTGTTATTAAAAGCTCTTTTACAGCGCCGATTTCAGCAGCCTTTTGCGTTTCTTCCAGCCCATAGACAGCAAGGCTGTTTTTTGCAATCTCCGTAAACAATTCCTCAACTTTGTTTATCTCCTTGGCTGTTCTTTCCTGCTTTAACGCTTCTCTCACCTCAGGCCTTTTTATGACTTCCTCAATGCCGTTTTTTGTTGCTTGACGGAGATGCAAGGATAACCTGCTTTATATTGTGCCTTTCGACATATTCCTTAAGCTTGCTGATTATCACCAAATAGAAATTCTCTTTCTTTATATTCTCTTCCCTCTTTTTTTGAACCTCGCCTTGAATGTGGGTCAAAATCTCGTATCCATATTTTTTAAACAGGGCAAAATACGCTTCTTCCCTGTCATGCACGCATATGAGCAATGAGCTTTTCTTCTCAGAGCACGCCTCTTTCAGCTTGTCAAGCTGGTACCTAAGCCAGTCCTGCTTTATTATCGTGATTGCAGTGTTGTCATCAACATTAAATGTGTGGTGCTCCCCAAGCGGAATCTCCTCAGGAGCTTCCTTTATAATGCCCAGAACTCTAAGCACATTGGAGTATTTGCTGAACTCTACTTTTTCCGCTTCAAGCTTTATAAAGACAGGCTTTTTTGTTGAATCTTTTGACTTTTCATCGCCTGAGGCTGTTTTTATCTTCCTCAAGGTATTTCCCTTGACAATGTCTTTTGGCTCTATTATTGTGCTTAGGTACCATAAGTCGTCAAGGCTTTGCGTAAGCACTTTCACTTCCCCTTTTTTCAAGTTGGAATGCAGCAGTTTCATGCGGAATAAACAAAATAAAAACATAGAAAAAGTTATCGCTTTTTCTGGCTTTGGAATTCTGTGAATTCCAAAACATTTAAATATGTTTATGTTAATTTCTTGAGAGTAGTTAAGCCAATTTAATAAAAAAGGTGTTATGATGCAAAAAAGGGCTCAAGGAGGCATGAACGCAGCTATTTTGGTTGCCATCATTGCAGGATTGATCATTCTTTACATTGTATTTTTGCCAAGCTCTGAAAGGGAGAAGCTTATTGAAGAAAGGACAACAGAAACAACAACAGGAGGAGATTCCTCCAATGTGCTGTTGAAGGCATTTCCGGGAATGCTCGGCACATCAAGCGGCCTGGAAGACGAGAAGGAAATTCCGAACATATTCTTAGTGGAGACAACCAATGCAAAGGAGCTGGAAAAATTAAACCCATTCATTGTAAGAAGCGGCTGGTTTGACAAAAAAGCAAAGAAAATTGATTTCGGGCTTGATGACCCTGACAACACAGACAATGTTGTTGTTTCCTTTACAGCAAAGAAAAGGGAAGGCATTTTGGCCATAAGGCTGAATAATGTGGTTGTTTTTGAGAACGAGCTAACAAGCGAAATCATAGAGCCGGTAAAGTTTGACAAGAGGCTGCTTCAAAAATCAAATTCGCTTGAGTTCAGCGTTTCCTCTGTTGGGCTGAAGTTCTGGACAACTAATGAATACAGCCTTGAGAATGTAAGGATAATAGGCGATATCACAGACACAAGCAAGCAGGAAAGCACGAACCTCTTTACATTAAGCGATTCAGAATTTTCCAGCATGGACAAAGCCACACTCAAGTTCATACCCTACTGCGGCAATGTGAATGATATTGGAACGCTTGATATTTACATCAACAATAAAAAGCTCTTTTCCTCAGTTCCTGTCTGCGACAATGCCTACAGGCAGAGCGTGCCGAAAAGTGCCTTGAACGAAGGCGAGAACAACATTGTTTTCAAGACAAACAAGGGCAGCTACTCGGTAGAGCAGATAAGGATAGCGCTTGAGTTCAAAGAGCCTTCTGTAAAGACATATTTCTTTGAGGTAAGCAGCGACACATTCAAGAGAGTAAGAAATGGAAATGCTGATACAATGCTAACCATCAAGTTTGTAGATGACAACAAGCAGAAAAGGGCAAAGCTTGATGTCAACGGCCATATCGAAACTATTGAAACAGACAAAACAACATTTTCAAAGAACATCAACAATCGTATTTCAGAAGGCAACAACTATGTAAGGCTTGAGCCCCTGGAAGACATGGAAGTTGTTGAATTGAAGATAGAACTGACTTAATTTATAATGCTTATTTTATTTCATAATCCGTTAAAAAAGAAGAGGTGGCTTGGGAAGAATTCTTTAGAGATTGTTATTTATGATTCCTAAAAATGATAAAAATTTATAATAAATAAAAAATGGGGATAATGGACCCTTTTAGAGCTTTAGGTAGAAACATCTTAGATTTAGGTAGAAAAAGAAGAGTTGATGATACAGAAGAAACTAGAAGGGAAGCGGCTGAAAGAGCAGAAGCTGAAAGAAGAGCCGCAGAAAATGAACTGGCACAAATTAGACTAAGGGAAGCTAGAGGTGCGGAAGCAGCCAGAGAAAGGCAAGCAAAAATAGAAAGGCGAAGAGCTGAAGACGAAGCTCGACAGGAAGAAAGGCAAAGGCAATCATTAAGCGGGAGGATTGGAGAAATACGAGACAGAGTAAGCGGAACTAAAGATGCAATTGTAGGCCGCGCAACAGAAATCACCATAAATACAGCAAAAAGTAAAACTTTTTGGGCGTGGTTTTTATTAGGTTTGATTCTATTTTTTGCAGCATATTATCAATTTCCAAGTTTTCGTACTTTTCTGCTCGGCATTGGCATTTCAATAGCAGGTTTAATAGCAATATTTATTATAATACTTTTTATAATATGGGGATTGTGGAAAGGCATCAATGGTGACATGGCCGCTTTATTTATTGCACTTGCGCTTTTAGTTTGGATGGTTGACTTGGCTCCAGAGTGGATTATACCTTGGCCACCATATGCAGGATTTGAATTGCCTTTATCTTTTGGCGTATGGTCTCTGAGCTTATTGCCTGTACTGACTTCCAGCTTCACTTTTGCATTCTTATATATCAATATGGTTTTGAAGATTATCAAAAAAGAGTGGATATATTTCTCGCTTGCATTTATTCTAATATTAATAATAAATTATATTTTTCCTAAAATTCTTCCAAATTCATATCTAAATTTTAACTTTTCAATTCCAGGCCTTCCGCTTGTTTTTATTATAGTAGTTATGATAACAGTCGGCATTGTATGGTATTTCCATAAAAAGTCAGCTTCAGCAGAAATTTCAGAGTTTTTTTCTTCGTTATGGATGATTTTTGTTTTTTCATTCTTTTGGATTAATAATGGATGGCAAAATAATATCAGGGCGTGGATTCACGTTTTCTATATTATATTTTTTGGATTTGTGTATATCAAATCCAAGGAAAAGAATAATACAGTTAGATACAATATCTTCTTTCCAACTTTATTATTTATTGACTTTTTTGGATATGGATTTTTATGGAATTCAGAATTTCTGGCTCTAAGAACCTTGCCTCCGCTTGTAATACTTGTCATATCTTATTGTTATGTAATGGAATCAAATGAAATTGACGGCAAGAAAAAAGCAACTTATCCTGTGCTGGCATTCATATTATTGGTCACGTTTTTTTTAATAATGACTGTAAAAGTTGCAGGTCTGCAAGAGAATTCGCTGCCATTCATTGCAAAGCAAGGGAGTAATTACAAAGATTTTTACTCACAATTTACAGACAACTTCAAAAACTTAATAGAAAGCAGGCTCGACATCGCCACAGCAGGCTTGTACAGAGGAAATGTTGAAAAAAACAGGTATGAAAGCTTAGGTGTTTATTTCGGCAACATAAGGGCTTCTGACCCAAGATTCTATACGGATGAGCCGATTACAGTATGGGGCACTTTGAGAAGCAAGACTTACAAGGATGCAGTGATTGTTAATTTTAACTGCAGCAGATGGAAAGACAGCAAAAGAATATATGCAGACAAGATAATACCAGAAATAAGATTCCCGATATTCACACTGGAGGAAGTTGACACCCAATGCACTTTCCTGCCAAAGCCAAAAAATGAAAATCCGATTCCTGCAGGAGCAAACATTGTTACATTATCAGCAGAGTATAATTTTGGCACTGACTCTTATCTGAAAACTTATTTCATGGACAGGGAAAGGTTCAGGGCAAGTACAAGGGAAGGAGTTGACCCGTTAACACAGTTTGGGATAAAAGACAAGACTCCTGGAGCAGTTTTCACAAACGGGCCTGTTGAAATTGGGTTGGGTGCAGGTCCTCTAGTCACAGTAAGCGAAGGCTACGCCATAAAGCCGACAATTGACATTACATTAACCAACAGAAAGGAAATTCAAGACAAAGACAAAAAAATAATCACAAGATGGGAAGGTAAAATAAAGAACATAACAGAATTAATTTTACTGACACCATACGGAGTCACACTTGGAACTCCAGACAAGCTTGAAAAATGCAAAGACCCAAAAACAGATTTGGAAAAATTGGAATGCCCCTGCAGCATGCCTTTCAGTTCCTATGATGAACAAAAGTGTTATAATTCATGTGTTGAACAAGTACTTAAACCTTGCAATACAGCATGTGCCTCTGTTAATAAAGATTCAAAAGATCAAAATGCAGAGATTAGATGTAATAATGAATGTGGCATTGTAAATGACCGATGTTTGGATGAGTGCCGTTTCCTCTTTAAAGTTGAAGAAGGAGAAGGCCCTACTCAAGAAAAATACAATGCATATGCGCTTGATGTAAGTAGCAAACAATTTAAAGACTTAAACAAGGACATAGACAAGTCCAGAAGCTTTGTGTGTAGGTTTGAGCCAAGTTCTGCCGTATTGGACAACACTCCAATAACAACAAGGTATTTTAGAGTTAGGGCAAGGTACAACTATCTGCTCGAGAATTCTGTCACTGTTAATGTTGAGTCAGTTCCGGTTGGAGCTATAAATACAGTGCCGGATTCGGTAGCAAAAATCACATTAGATATCAGGTCAGGTGGTCCATTGTGGTTTGATGGTTATAGTAGTGAGTTGATATCCGCAATAGCTTCTGTCGAAAGCAAGTTTAAGCATTGCTGCCAGGATGCAACTAAAAATAGAGCTGAAAATTGTGTTGACAGCGGTTTAAAAGAGTGCCCTTTTGAGAACTTGATTACAAGCGGCTCAAGTTTTGGAATAATGCAGATTAAATACAATACAGCCCAAAGTAAGAAGGACGTAGATAATTTGGCTGTAAGGCACTGTGAAGGAAAATCAATAAACAATTATGATTGCAACGTAAAAGTAGGAATAGCCATTTTAAAGTCAAAGTACGAACAATTTAGATATGGTTGCAAGGCAACTAGCGAATATAAGTCACAGGATAGAATAAAATACAAAACATTTATTGACGGATGCGAAAATGGTGCGTCATCAACAGGAATTCGTTATGACTCTTATAGGAATGAGCAAGCTGCTATACGCGGCTATAATGGATGGGGGGCAGATAGCAGGTTTGATATAAATTATGTAGAAAAAGTATTGCGCGCAAAAACTACTGTAAAAGGAAGAGAGATTACTGATTCTTCCACATTAGGGGGTATAAATAGGCAAGGCCCAGGCATGTCTGATGCCACACCAATTGAAAGTGAGGAAACACAAACTTTGGAAAATATTAACCAAGACTTTTACTCAGCATATATTTCAGCTGATTTTATCCAAGGGTTTGGAGTAAACGTCACATGGAATAAGGGAGGTACAGAGAATTTTGGTTATAAAATCACGCGAATTGAACAAGACCAGCCACAATCTTCAACATATATCTGCAGCGGAAGTATCAGTGGAACTAGAGAGGGCAAATGCACTGATAAATCCTATCAATCTGGAAGAGCGTATGTTTACAAGCTAGAATTAGTCTCAGTTTCAACTCAGCAAAAATCTGAAGCTGTATCCAATATCATAACAGTCAGTTAAAGTACAAAAATGTTATTCAAAAAATCATTAATCACAATAATATTAATTTTGTTTTTATTTATAGCATCCTGCACAGGAACTTCCACACAAAAAACAAAAGATATAGACGTTCGCATAGGTTTTGCAGGCCTGGCAATGGAATTCCTCAAAAACACCCCTCCGCAAAGAATTTTCGAAGGCGACAAGTTTCCTGCTGTGATAAAGATAAAAAATGCCGGGGCTGCTGACATAAAAAAAGAAAATGCAGCTTTTTTAACTCTCGGATTTGAAAAGGATTACACCAAAAGTATAGAATTGCTGACAAGCGAAAACGTGCAGCTGCTGCCGGAAGCTAAAACACAAAATACTGCAATCTTCAGCATAGAAGGAAAAAGCATAATAAACCAAAAAGGGGGAGAGGAAGTTGTAAGCTACAA
>JACPMU010000032.1 GCA_016185865.1 Candidatus Woesearchaeota archaeon
AGACAGATGTTGACTCGTCTTTTAATATCCCGTCAACCAAGACTTCATTTGTTGTATTTTCAGCGTTATGGTACATGTTTGTTGTGAAATCAACATGCTCTTTTCCCTTGCCAAGGAATATTCCAAGATTCTTTGCCTGTGAGCCCTGCCCGTTAAAAATTGTGTCAATCTTGAGCCTGTTCAGTTTTCCGCCAAAACATCCGGAAATCCAGCTTATTGAAGCATCCCTTTCAATTGTACCGGCAATATTCGTGAAATTATAGGCATTTTTCGTCCACGTGTTTAAATGGTAAAAATTTACTTTTGAATTTTGATTTGCAAAGACTTCTGTAACGCAGCAGTTTAGCTGCTCTTCAGCCATTTCCATGTTTGAGTACTCCTCAATAAAATCAACTTTTGAGTTTGGCTCAACTATTATCATGTTGTGTATTATGCTTGTTTTTCCGTCAAAATTAAAATTAACCCTTATCGGTTCTTCCAGTTCAATGTTTTTTGGCACATACAAAAAAATGCCGTTATTAAAATGTGCAGCGTTCAATGCGGCAAACTTGTCTTTGCCAATTTTAATATTTTTTAAAAAATAATTTTGCGCGATTTCAGGATGTTTTTCAAACGCAGTGTTTATGTCTGTCAGAATAACCCCTTTCTCTATTGAATCTTCGCTTAACTTTGTTGCAGATATTGCAGTTTTTGATTCAAACGGCTCGAAATTCTCAAGCTTTAATTTTCCTATTTCAGTATAGCGCCAATCCTCTTCCTTCTCTTTTGGCATTGGAATGGAATTGAAAATAGCCAAAGCTTCCTTCTTTTTTTCAGCTGCAAAGCTGCTTTGATATTGATTTAATGCTTCCATAGCGTTTTTTTGAATTAAATTTTGATTTTGTGTTGTCATTTTTTATTGTTTATTTTGAATTATCAAAAACCCTGAGACCCATTTTCTTCCATGAAGTGATATGGGTGCCCCTCACCGTTTTTTAGCTAAAAGTATAATCTAAAACCTCACCCTACAGAACCTTCCATGTTCATCGCTATCAGCCTGTTCAGCTCAATAGCATACTCAAGAGGAAGCTCCTTTGTGAACGGCTCCATGAACCCAGACACAATCATCGTCATTGCCTGGTCTTGTGATAATCCACGGCTCATCAGGTAAAATAATTGCTCTTCGCCAATCTTGCCGACTGTTGCCTCGTGCTCAATGTTGACATCCTTTTCATTGACTTCCATGTAAGGCACTGTATCAGATGCTGATTTTTCATCAAGTATCAATGCATCGCAGGAAACGTGTGATTTCACGTTTTTGCACCCTTCTGCAACATGCAATAGCCCCCTGTAAGTTGTCCTTCCGCCGTCCTTGCTCACTGACTTTGATGTTATTCTTGAGGTAGTGTTTGGCGCATAATGCAAAATCTTGCCTCCTGCATCCTGGTGCTGGCCTTTGCCTGCAAAAGCAACGCTCAAAATCTCAGCCTTTGCGCCTTCTCCCATCAAATAAACGCTTGGGTACTTCATTGTGATTTTGCTCCCTAAATTTCCGTCAACCCAGAATACAGTTGCATTCTTGTGGGCAAAAGCCCTTTTTGTGACAAGGTTGTAGACATTGTTGCTCCAGTTCTGGATTGTTGTGTACTGGATGCGGGAGCCTTCCATTGCAATAAGCTCAACAACTGCGCTGTGCAGTGAATCGCTTGAGTAGACCGGGGCTGTGCATCCTTCAATGTAATGGACTGAAGAGCCGGGCTCTGCAATTATCAATGTCCTTTCAAACTGCCCCATATTTTGCGCGTTAATCCTGAAGTAAGCCTGCAGCGGCAAGTCAACCTTGACTCCTGCAGGAACATAAACAAATGAGCCACCGCTCCATACTGCGCTGTTCAATGCAGCTAGTTTATTATCATTGTAAGGTATTACTGTTCCAAAGTATTTTTTCACAATTTCAGGATACTCTCTTAAACCACCGTCCATGTCAAGGAAAACAACTCCTTGCTTAGCTAAATCATCCCTTATTTTGTGGTATACAACCTCGCTTTCATATTGTGCCCCTACTCCCCCTAGAAATTTCTGCTCAGCTTCAGGAATTCCCAGCTTATTGAATGTATTCTTGATGTATTCAGGCACATCCTCCCATGAGTCCCCTTGCCTGTCTGTTGGCCTTAGATAATAAAATATATTTTCAAAATCTATTGTGTTGAGATCAGCGCCCCATTGCGGCATGGGCCTTTTGTAGAATTCTTCCAGTGATTTTAGCCTGAACTTAAGCATCCATTCCGGCTCATTCTTTATTTTTGATATCTGCTCAACAATTTCTTTTGACAGGCCTCTCTTTGCCTTGAAAACGAACTCTTCCTTGTCATGGAATCCATACTTGCTGTAATCCTTGTCAAATGTTTGTTCTGCTGTTGCTGGTGCCATTTTTGAATTTGTTTTTATTTTTTATTGAATTCTAATCTGTTTTTATCGCTATCAATCCTTCATCGAAGCATACATTGCAGGTTTCCAGCTCTTTTGACTGCGCCCTGTGCAGATCGCACAAAATATGCCTTACTTTTGTCAAGCCGCTTATCCTGTACATTTCCGCTATGAGCCTTTGCCTGCTGTTGTTTTTTTCAGCCAGAATTCTTTTTGCAGATGCTCTTATTTCATCAACAACTGTGCTGCTGAACACAACTTCCTTTGCCCTTTTTGAATGCTGGTACTGGGATACAGCTGCTTCTGTCAAGCCAAGCATTTTAGCTGCTTCTTTTTGGCTTAGGCTGTGCTCCTGTATGAAAACTCTGGCTAATTCCCTTCTTATGGCAGGCAGAATGTACCTTACTTCTATCTCCTGTGGCATTGTTTCCTGCATGTAATCTCACTCGCAATAATATATAGTTGGATATACTTAACAATTGTTAACTTATATATAAAGTTTGCGGTGAAGTGAAGTAAATTAAAAGAATATGAATATTGACTCCAATTATACTAAATTCCTCGTTTCATAGACTCTTTTTTTGAAAAGACGTAGGATACAAAAGCACGAAGAGCAGGATCTTTTATTTCATTTAATGCGGGGTTTAAACTATAAACTTTATTGTGAGATTTTCTTGTTGGTTCAACTAGAACCTTTTCTCTTATTAGTCCAGATAATGTAGGTTCAAACAACTCAGCAAATTTTCCCTTGTCTTTTAAAGAACGTTCAGCATTACTCTTTACATGCCTTTCCTGTGTGTAATTATAACCGATGAAAGGTGTTCTTGAATATAAATTAAAGCCTTTAACAACGATGGCTGAAACAACTTCAAAATCGTACCCTGCTGCTTCCAATGCCTCTCTATGTATCCCCAATTCTTCAACTATTTCCTGTGGTGGTGGTTTTTGATAAGTGGCTGCAGCAGTTTCAACTTTGGCAGCAATTCCATGTTTACCATTTGCTCTGACTCCTAACAATAACCTTTCCTTCAAATCCTTTAATGACTCTATGCTCTTATATAATGTTGGCTTATCTTTCCAGCTATAACCTAGTGGTAATTGACCACTATACTTATTTTCAGTTATTTTTTTTATATCTTTAAGTAAATTTATGTAAGCATCCAACTCATTACCTTGATAAGAAAGTCCCCATGGAACCCCACTGAGAAATCTTCTTGCATCACCAATTCCTGTTTCATCTATTCGAGAATAGATTTGTTGGAGCTGTTGGGGAGTGTGAAACTTTGCTGCAGTTTCTCTTGGCTCGCCTTTAATTCCCCACTCTTTTAACAGTCTCAACGATTCTTCATAATATGGAGTTAATGAAGTTTCTTGTGGCTCAACAGGCACAGCAGGTGTTTTGATTACAATTTCTTCTAGAGGTTCAGGTATTTTATTCCCCGGTCCTTTTTGTGATACTTGCTTTCTGTCACTTCTACTAAATGCACGGAAAATTCCCTTAAAATTTATCATAGCAATTTGCTCAATATTTCATCATTTATAAATCTTTCTATTTTTATAACTCATAAGTAGTTAATAATTCTTACTATAATTTAAATAAAAATGATTACTCCCCTATTTTATGCGCTACATACGCCAGGAAATATTCAAGGAAATCGGCAGAAAAGGGCAGGAAAAGCTGGGAAAAAGCACTGCTGCAATAGTTGGACTAGGGGCTTTGGGAAGCGTTTCTGCTGAATTATTGGCAAGAGCAGGCATAGGAAAGATTATCCTGATTGACAGGGATGTTGTTGAGCTGTCGAATCTGCAAAGGCAAACATTGTTTGATGAGGATGATGCTGGAAAGCCAAAGGCATCGGCAGCAAAAGAGCATTTAAATAAAATAAATTCTGCTGTTAAACTTGATTTTTTTATTGAAGATTTAAATTTTGAAAATATTGGAAAAATTTTAAATAAAAACATTTATTTAATCCTTGACTGCACAGACAACCTTGAGACAAGATTTTTGATTAATGACTTTTCTATCAAAAACAAAATACCTTTCATCCATTCTTCAGCAGTCGGAAGCAAGGGCTATGTTTTCAATGTGATTCCGGATAAAACTCCCTGCTTGAGGTGTTTTTTGAAAGAAGCTTCGCAATTAGATACCTGCGAAACTGCCGGAGTATTAAATACAATAACAAATTTAATACCTTCAATACAAGTGAATGAAGCAATAAAAATAATGCTAAACAAGGAGTCGAATGCGAGTGAGCTTCAAGATGAGCGAGCGAGAGTCGAGCTCTCGCATGTCACACGAACTCGCTCACAACTGCCTGAAAAAAACCTATTGTTTTTTGATGTCTGGAAAAATGAGCTGTCAAAAATCAAAATTAACAAAAACAATAACTGCATTTGCTGCGTTAAGCATAATTTTGAACACCTAATGGGCAAAAAATCATCAAGAACTGTCAAATTATGCGGCGACAATATTTACCAGATAAAAAATAAGCCAATCAGCAAAGCACAATTCAATAACCTAAAAAATAAGCTTAAAAAAATCGGCAAAATTATTGATTTTAGCTAAAGACGAGAAAGAGGCAAAGTCTCTGTATTCAAGGTTTGTTGGGAATTGAAAAATACCATTAATTTAGTATTTTCAAGGTGACAAATTTCTAAGGGCATCGTCTAATTCCCCTGCAACACGCTTAAAACCTTTCAAAACAGTTGCATAAAGTGCACTTTTCATTGAATCATAAAAATCTTGTAATAAAGCCTCCTTATCTCTAACAGATTTTGCCCTTATCCTGAATTCATCAATTTTTTTATTAAATTTCAATATGTCTTTTTTAATATCGCTTGGAATATAATTTTGTTTGCCCAAATCTCTAAGATGTGATTGAAGAATGTCCAATTCAGCGGACATTAAAGATAAATCTCCTTTATCAATTATGTCCCTTATTTCAAGCACTTTTTCAACTATGCGTGTTTGAATTATTCTAATAACCCTTTCAGCATCGTCGATATTAGCTATGACCCTTTCAAGATCTTTACTTAATCTTTCTCCAGCTTCTGCTATATCAACCATAAGTAAAACTTTGATGCAGTAATATATTAACTTTTCTACTCAAAGCTCCTTCTGGTCAACCGGAATGTGTATCAGCTCTATCCCCAGCCTTTTGGCAACATCAAAAGTCCTCTCATCCCTGTAGAATTCCCCATAATATATTTTCTTTACGCCTGCATTTGCGACCATCTTGAAGCAGCTCCAGCAGGGGCTTGCTGTTATGTAGACTTCGGAGCCTTCTATTCTAACCCCATTTTTTGCAGCCTGCAGAACAGCGTTTGTCTCTGCATGGATTGTTGCAACGCAATGCCCGTCCTCCATCAAGTGGACGACTTCATCGCAATGGGGCATTCCCCTTATGCTTCCATTATAGCCTGTTGAGAGTATTGTTTTATCTCTTACGATGACAGAGCCTACATG
>JACPMU010000042.1 GCA_016185865.1 Candidatus Woesearchaeota archaeon
TTTTTAGTGAAATTCAGCTCTTTGCTTAAATCAGCATCGTATCTTTTTTCCAATGCGTCAAACCTTTTTTTGAGGCTTACCATTCTGCTGCCCATCACTATTTTGTCAGCATAAAAAACTATCTTCTCCTCCCAAGTGTTTGGCTGTTTGTTTTTTTGTTCAAGCTTATATAAGCTGTGCTTTTTAACAACTTCAGAAACTTCCTTAAAGCCCATGCTTTTTAACAGCTTTGCGCCTTTGACAACATGGCTTTCCTTTGCCCTTTCTATGTCATGCAATAAAGCCGCTGCAGTCACCAGCTTCTTGTTTAATTTTATTCCTTTGGTTATTAGTTTTTCAGCGATGCTTTCCGCAACTCTGCACACCGCTATGGAATGCTCAATGACCTTAGAAGGAGTTTTATTTTTATTTAAAAGGATTAGGCACTCCTCTTTTGTTGGGATTTTCATATTTGAAAATAAAAAAGAATTTATTTTTTCTTTTTCTTCTCTTCGTCCTTCACTTCATAGTCGGCATCAACCACATTGTCATCACTGTGCCTGTGGCTCTGCTTATGTTCATGGGGATTTCCTGCTTCAGTTTCATCCTGCTTGTGCGCTTCCTTGTATTGCGCGCCTGCCTTTTGGTACAGCTCAGTTGACATTTTCTGCACCATTTCATTAATCTCGTCAACTTTCTTCTTTATTGCTTCAACATCTTTTTCAGCGGGCTTTAGCAATTCTTTTAATTCAAGAATCCTGCCTTTTACTTCGCTTATTTCTTTCTCAGGCACTTTGCCTTCCAAGTCCTTGAACAGCTTTTCAGTTGTATAAACTAAATTATCAGCCTGGTTGATTGTCTCGATCTCTTCCTTTTTCTTCTTGTCAACATCAGCGAACTGCTCTGCTTCCTTTCTCATCCTCTCAATTTCATCTTCACTCAGTTTTTGCGAAGCTGTTATCCTGATGCTCTGCTCCTTGCCTGTTCCCAAATCCTTTGCATTGACATGCAAAATTCCGTTTGCATCAATGTCGAATGCAACCTCAATCTGCGGAATTCCTCTTGGCGCAGGCGGAATGCCAACCAAGTCAAATTGCCCAAGTGCTTTATTATCGCCAAACATTGGCCTTTCACCTTGGCCTACCCTTATGGTTACAGCTGTCTGGTTGTCAGCAGCTGTGCTGAATACTTGAGATTTTTTGTAGGAACTGTGGTGTTTCTTTCAATCAGCTTTGTAAAAACGCTCCCTAAAGTTTCAATTCCCAAGCTTAGTGGAGTTACATCAAGCAGCAAAATGTCTTTTACTTCGCCTGCAAGCACGCCTGCCTGCACAGCAGCGCCCATTGCAACACACTCCATTGGGTCAACTCCCCTTTCAGCCTGCTTGCCTACAAAATCCTCGACAAACTTCCTTACAATAGGCATGCGAGTTGGGCCTCCTACTAAAATTATTTTGTCGATTTGGCTTACAGACAATTTTGCGTCTTTTATTGCCTGCTCTGTAGGATGCCTGCATCTTTTGATGATTGGCTCTATCAGCTGCTCAAGCTTTGCCCTTGTAAGCTTTATCTGAAGGTGCTTTGGCCCCTCATTTGTTGCTGTTATGAAAGGCAGATTTATGTCAGTTTCAAAGACTGTTGAAAGCTCTATCTTTGCTTTTTCAGCAGCTTCCCTTAATCTTTGCATTGCGGTCTTGTCCTTTGTTAAGTCAATGCCCTCTGTTTTTTTGAATTCAGAAGCAAGGTAATCAACTAAATTCTGGTCCATATCCGTGCCTCCTAGCTGGGTATCTCCGGATGTTGAAAGCACCTGGAAAACTCCGTCTCCAAATTCCATTATTGTGACATCCAAAGTTCCTCCTCCCAAATCAAAAACAAGAATTTTCAGCTGCTTGTCCTGCTTGTCAATGCCATAAGCCATTGAAGCTGCTGTCGGCTCGTTCACTATTCTTACAACTTCCAAGCCTGCAATCTCTCCTGCATCCTTTGTTGCCTGCCTTTGGTTGTCATCAAAGTAAGCAGGGACTGTAATGACTGCCTTGTTTATTTTTTCGCCGAGAAATTCCTCTGCATCCTTCTTTATTTTTTGAAGAATAAATGCTGATATCTGCTGAGGGGTGTATTCTTTTCCGTCAATATCTTTTTGAAGAATAAATGCTGATATCTGCTGAGGGGTGTATTCTTTTCCGTCAATATCATACTTATGGCTTGTGCCCATCTTGCGCTTTGCAGCCATTATGGTTTTTTCAGGGTTTGAAACAGCCTGCCTTCTTGCAGGCTCTCCGACTAGAATCTGGCCGTCTTTTGCGAATGCCACAACGCTTGGAAACGCTTTTCCATAGGCAGTTGTCCCTTCTGCGCTTGGTATTATTGTAGGCTTGCCTGCCTGCAGAGCAGAAGCAGCTGAGTTACTGGTGCCTAAATCTATCCCAATTATTTTCTCCTTTGCCATTTTGATTTCCTCCGATTTGATTTTTTGTTTTATTTTTTAATAATAACTTTTTATCGATTGCTATCGTTTATTTTCCGCTAACCTTAACTTTGCTGTGCCTCAGCACTTTATCGTTGAGCATGTAGCCTTTCTGGAACTCCTCCAGAATTGTTTCTTCGGGCTTGTCGCTCTCTTCTTTCATCAAGACTTCGTGCCTGTAAGGATCAAACTTTTCCCCTGCTGCTTTGATTGGCCTCAATCCTTCTGCTTCAAGCATTGAGTGAAGCTGGGCATAAACAATCTTCATGCCTTCGATGAACTTGTCCTTGTCATTCGTGTTTTTTAACGCAATCTCAAAGCTGTCAAGCACTGGCAGCATTTGGGCAATCACATCAGCATGAGCATATTTTGCAAACTCCGCTTTTTCTTTTGTATTCCATTTCTTGTAATTTTCAAATTCTGCCTGCAGTCTTTTCAATGTGTCTGTTAGTTCGTCTATTTTTTGAGACTTTTCGTCTAACTGTTTTTCTAAGTCAAATGCGGCATCTCTTTTTTCCTCGTGTTTTTTGTCTTCCTTTTTTGCTTCCATTTTATGCCTTTACTTCTTGTTGACTTAAAGTCAACGGAATGTAGGTAATATCAACTAGTATATAAACTTTTCGGCAAAAGTATATAAATAAGCACTTCCAAGAGCTTTATATGGTATTCATAAGGCAGAGAATCACTATTGTAAACATAAGGAAGCCGGCTGAGCACAATGTAAACCAGGAGCTGCAGTGGTTTGGAACTTCGCTTGGCTTGTTCAACCTAAGGGACAAGGACAAGAGCACCTTTAGGGTTTTTATAGAGCTCTTGAAATCTGCCAAAAGGCATGAAACATTGACAAGCGATGAGCTGGCAACAAGACTGGCTTTGGCAAGAGGCACGATAATCCATCACATCAACAAACTCATGGAGTCAGGATTGGTAGTGCATGAAGGCAACAAGTACACTTTAAGGGTTGAAAACCTCAAAACTTTGATTGAAGAGGTTGAGAAAGACATCAAAAGGGCATGCGATGACCTGAAGGAAGTTGCCAAGGAGATTGATGCAAGGTTAGGGATTTAGTGTCCTGATTTTATAATAGTAAATTATATAAACCAGTAACCAGAGCTTTAGGTTATGAAAAAAGGTGTTTTGTTATTCTTGGTGTTTATTTCAATTCTGCCGCTTTCTTATGCAGACATAACCATAACAACAGACCAGTCAGTTTACAACCTTGGCAACAAAATGAAGGCATCTGCATCAGTGCTGCAGGACAATCTTTTTGAAGGCTTGTTTGAGCTGACAATATCATGCGACAATTACAAGCTGCAGTATTTCCTGACTCCAATAAGCCTTGAGGCGAATTTCAGGACAGCTGTTGATGTGCCGGAATTGGCTGCAACATCCTCAATGCTCGGGAACTGCAAAATTACAGGCAATCTTGTAACAAACAATAATTTAGTTATTGAGCAAAAAAACTCAAACAGCTTCGGAGTTACAAGCCAGTTAACTGTGCTTCCTGTGAAAAGCAAGATAACCGCATTGCCCGGAGACAATATCTTAATCTCGGGGATTGTGAACGAGGCATTTGGAAACAATGTCCTGAAAGCTTCAGCAAAAATTGTTTTGGACAGCAATTCCCATTCAATTGAAGCTGTTGATGGGAAATTTGAGCTTAACCTGGAATTGGCAAAGAACATCAAGTCAGGAAAGCATACGATTGAAATAAGCGCTTCTGATTCAAAAAACAATGCAGGCAGCGCTTCAGTAGAGCTTGATGTGACAGCAGTCCCAGCCTATGTGAAAACAGAAACAAGCTCTGCACAATTATTGCCAGGCTCGAAAATTGAAATAACATCTTCTTTGTACGACCAGGCTGATGACCTGATAAACACATCTCTTGAGCTTTCGCTTGATGCACCAAGCAGCAGCAATGTGTTCAATAAGGATGTGCAGAGCAATGAAAAAATAAGCTACGAGTTCAGCCAGTATGCAGAGCCCGGCATTTATACCTTAACAAGCACTTACGGAAATTTATTCACACAAACTTCAATAAACATAACATCAGTAAGGGAAGTAAAGATAAAATACGGCAATGAAACCGTTCTCATTGAAAACATTGGGAATATACCTTTTGAGGATGAATTAACATTCTTCCTTGAAAGCGAGCTGAAAAAATACCCGATAACCAAAAACATAAAGATAGAGCCCGGCAAGCTGCTTGACATTGACCTGTCAAAAGAAGTGCCATTGGGAGTTTATGATGTACTGATGCAGATAAAAGAAGGCATTGGAACTTCAAAAGAAAAAATACAAAATGTGATTGAATCAGCGCAGGAAAGCGCAGCAGGCTCTGCTGCTGAAAAAGAGGATGTACTGGCAGCTGATGTGACTATTCATGACAACAGGCCATTATACAAAAAAATCACAGGCAGCCTGTCCTCGATGCAGGCAAGAATTGTTGGCTCAGATGGTTTGCTTGCAAAAAACCCATTAATAGCGCCGATAGCCTTAGTTGCAGTATTATTTTTGTTGGTATTCCGCTACGGCAGAAAGCCGATAATGAGATTAATCAAAGGAAGAAAAAACGATGAAAATAAAGAGCAGGAAAATTAAGAATCTCTTTTTTTTCTTTCCTCATCCATGATGCTTGTTTCTCCAAAAGTTTCGTCCAGCAAGTCTTGGGCTGTTTTGCGAAAGCCCACCTTGCCTTCATGAGAGCAATACGGGCATCTCATAGGAACTTTATCTTTCTTGAACTTAAATCCGCAGCTTCTGCACTCCAAATCAAGCATAATGCTACTCTTGAGTAAGAAGTATATAAATTTTGCGGGACAGTGTGTTAGACAAGGACACAAAGTTTTTAAATAGTTATCTTTTAGTAGTGAAAAATGGAAATCGGAATTATTGGGACAGGAGATATGGGAAAGTTATATGCAAGAGAATTTGCTAAAGCCGGCTATAGGGTGAATTGTTCTGATGTTCCAGAGAAAAGACAGGAACTAGAAAAAAGTTTAGCTGGAAGCGGAATTTACATCTTTGATGACGGAGTTGCAGTTTCAAGAAGAAGCGACTTAATATTTTACTTAGTGCCGGTTGAATCTATAGATAATGTCGTTGCTCAATATGGTCCAGTTACAAAGAAAGATGCTATTGTTTCATCTGGAACTTCTGTAATGACACCAAGCGTTGAAGCATTTGAAAAATATTTACCTGAAGACGTAAATATAATAAATTGGCATTGGCTTTTTGGTCCATCAATAAATCCGATTGGGCAAAGCACCGCTTTAGTACGACATAAAAGTTCTGAAGATGCATATCAAAGAGCAAGAGATGCTTTTGAAAAAATCGGAACTAAGATTATTGAGTTGCCATCTTACCAAGAGCATGATAGGATAACTGCAGATACGCAGGCAGTAACCCATGTTGGATTTGAAGCAATGGGCACTGCATGGAAAAATATGAACAGCTTTCCCTGGGAAAACACAACTTATGTAGGCGGAATCGACAATGTTAAAATCCTAATGTGTTTGAGAATCTATGGTGGAAAATCTCACGTATATGCTGGTCTTGCAATTCATAACCCATTGGCCAGAGAACAAATAAGGCAGTATGCAAAATCAGAATCGGATTTATTTGGTTTGATGATTCAAGAAGATGAGCAGCAATTTAGAGAAAGAATTCAAAAAGCCAGAGAAGCTGTGTTTAACAGCAGAAATTCGCCTGTTCTTTTAGATGACAGAGTAATGGGGGAATTTAGCTTGGGGGCACTACCTGAGCAAAGAACGCCAAATTCCCATTTAAGCTTATTATCAATGGCCGACGCTTGGCATCAGACTGGAGTAAATCCTTATGATAATTTAATTTGCCAGACACCTCCTTTTAGATTGAGATTGGGAATAGTGGAGTACCTATTTCTGTTTAGAAATCCAGAACTTTTGGAAGAATCAATAAAAACAGCCTTATTTGATAAAAGAATCAGAAGAGATGACTTGGAATTTCACACAGCAGTCAGAGAATGGTCAACCGTTATTGGTAATGGAGACGTAGCTGGTTATCACAGACAATTTGAAACTACTAAATCATTTTTTGCTGATAGATTGCCTGAAGGTATGAAGAAAAGCGGAGAACTTATCAAAAGATTAAGTGAAGATTTATCTTAAAATTAATACCTTTTATTTAATTCCCTTTTCTGTTATGCGCCCTTAGGCTTGGCCTTATTTTTTCAGCGCCTTTGCCTTTATTCAGCAAACCTCTTCCTCTTTTTCCTGCGCTTGTCAATCCCCTTTCAGACCTTCCGTTATGATTTATAATCCAGCTTATATTGGGATCAGAAACTATTGAGGGATTGTGCCTGTCGACAAGGATTATTTCATACCAGTAATTCAAGCCGTCTTCTCCGGCAAAATAGCTGTTAAGCACCTCGCAATTGGGATATTTTCTTGCTGTCCTGTTTTCGGCAACAGCCCGGTAATTCATTGTAAGATCTTTTCTTCTGGACATCGCCTTTGGCCTTCTGGGATGACGTATTTGGGGGCGTTGTCTTCCGCCTCTATCAACCCTTTGCCTTACTATGACAAATCCGGGTTTTGCCTTATATCCCAAAGAACGAGCCCTGTCAAGCCTTGTAGGCCTTTCTATTCTCAAAGTTGCTGGCTCACCGCGCCATTTTATTATGCGCTGCTGCCATAAATCAAGCTCTTTCGGCTTTTTCCAAGCCTCTCTTATGTACTTGTACATTCCCATTTTAGCTTCCGTTAATTAATATTTAATCACTAAGATTCTGGTAAGCAACTACCAACATCTCTCAGCATATTTTGGGATTTTTAAGGATTTATAAAGGTATTGTGTTATTTTTAAGACTAAATTTAAAAGCGCAGCATCATTCTTATTGAATATGCCATTTTATCGCACTCTGGAAGAGAGAAGCGCTTCAGGAAGATTTTTAGCAGCCTATGAGCCTGCAGCTTATGACTCGGTTCTTGCTCAGCTTAAGAAACGAATAAATTTTTACAGGCAAAGCAAAAATGGTGATGTGCCGGATTACCGCAGAAAAAGGCTAGAGCGTCTTGAAACACTTGCGGAAGCTTTATTTAAAAATTTGCAACATGCCGCAAATGGAACAATAAGATTTCCGTTAGCTAAAGTGCAAACAGGAGCAGAGGAAAAATCTGTAAAAGTTGAAATATATGTGGTGTTTAGTACAATTACAATTGAAGAAAGAAGCGCCAGGGGAATTGCCATATATCATTTTGTAATTGCATATCGAAAAGAAGAAAAAATGGAATACGGTTATCTTATACCTAGAGTGAAGAATTAACCCAAAATCTTTTTATAGTTGATGGCTATTATTTCCACTATGCCAATCGACAATTCCAATATGCTCAAGGTTCTTGAGGATTTTCCGCACCAGTGCAGGACAGCCTTGGAACTGGCAAAAGGAATGGCAGTTTCCGGCAAGATTGACAAGATTGCTGTTGCAGGCATGGGTGGCTCTGCTGTAGGGGGGGATTTACTGAAGGCTTACATGCACAATTCAAAAGTGCCTGTTTTTGTTATCAGAGACTACAAAGTTCCGAATTTTGTTGATGAAAACACGCTTGTTTTTACTGTTTCTTACTCAGGCAATACAGAAGAGACAACAGCAGCTTTTGAAGATGCCCTGAATAAAAAAGCAAAGATTGTTGCTGTTACATCCGGCGGCAAGCTTGGAGTTGTGGCAAAAAAAGCAATTAAAATTCCAACAGGGCTGCAGCCAAGAGCTGCTTTAGGCTACTTGTTCTTTCCGATGCTTGGGGTCCTGGCTAATTCTGGCATTGTTGATGTCAAAGGAAAAGAAATAGAGGAAATGCTTGATATTTTGTCAAAAACCGATGATTTCAAAACAGTTGGGGAAAGAATTGCGAAGAAAATCGGGTTAAGAACCCCTTTAATCTATGCTTCTGAACTATTCGGGGCAGTTGCTTACCGGTGGAAAACCCAATTTAATGAGAACAGCAAGGTTGCTGCCTTTAGCCATGTTTTTTCGGAGATGAACCACAATGAGATTGCAGGCTACCAAAACATAAACAAAAGCGATTTTATTGCAATTTTTATAAGAGATATTCAAGATAATGAAAGGATAAAGCTCAGGATGGACATAACAAAGGAGATAATATCATCAAGGATTGATGTTGAGGAAATATTTACAAGAGGGGATGGAATGCTTTCAAGAATGTTTTCAGGGATTTATTATGGCGATTTTGCCTCTTACTATCTTGCCTTGGCAAACAGGGTGGATCCAACTCCAGTTACTGTGATTGAGAATCTGAAGAAAAAATTGAAATAGGTTTATTTCACAAACTCTACATTTTTCATATTTCTGAATTTTTCATCACCAGTAAGAAATTTAGCATTGTGCTTTTTAGCAAGAAGATAGCCGATGCAGTCAATGAAAGAGAGCCTTTCTTTTAAAAATTTTAACTTC
>JACPMU010000054.1 GCA_016185865.1 Candidatus Woesearchaeota archaeon
AGCGAAAATTTTTAATTTTCAGGCCTTTAAATTTGAAAATCAGGCAATTGCGAGCGAGTTCACTCGCATTTCACTGATTTTCTTCATTTAAAGGTTTAGATTGGCTTGCCAGGTTTGGTTTTATATATAAAATTCCAAAAGCTTTATAAATAACCAGTTTATCCCGTTTATGATGAGATATAATCCTTCTTTAGACAAAAGACTATGATTGCATGGTTAATTTTGCTAATTAGGGATTGCTATGTCATTCAGCCGATTGACGCCCTGGTGGTGTAATCCGGCTATCATGAAGCCCTGTCGAATGCGGGATGTTATCAAGCTCGCATACAAACCGGCTTCGATTCGGGTTCAAAAATATGCGGCCAATCCGTGGGATTGAAAATCCCACTTGATTAAAGCGTCAACCGATTTTTCGGTTGTTGAAAGTCCCGACCAGGGCGCTTTTATATTGAACGCGGGAATGCTCGGAAAGAGCCCCCGCATTCATCTCAATGGGCCGGTAGCTCAGCCTGGTACCTGCTCTTGGCAAAGCAAGCAGGAAAGAGCACCTGCCGGACATAATGAATGTCGGGGTGAAACTTTTAATCAGGTGGTCGCGAGTCCGAATGAAGCATATAATGCCTGGAAATCTCGTCCGGCCCACTCATAATCAAACAGAAAACAAGGTGAGCAGCGACAAACCAAAAGATGAAGAAACAGAAATTCAAAGTTGATAAGCACATACTGACCCCAAAACATTCGAAGCTTGGCGTTTGGGACAGTGACGAAGCACAAGATGAAGAAACAGAAATTCAAAGTTGATAAGCACATACTGACCCCAAAACATTCGAAGCTTGGCGAAAGGGAAAAGGCACAGCTGCTTGAAAGGTATAACGTGACTTCTAAAGAGCTGCCGAAAATACTAAAGACAGACTCGGCTATAAAGGAATTGGACGCCAAGCTCTGGGATGTCATAAAAATAATCAGAAAAAGCCCGACTGCAGGCGAGTCAGTTTTTTACAGGGTGGTGTCAGATGTATAAATACGGCAAAACTTTGATACAAAAATATTTTGAGGAGCAGAGCTTTGTAGATTCTGACATAGACTCGTTCAACAATTTCATTGACAAGGAGCTGCTGAACATAATCGAGGAAAACAGGGAAATAATCCCCACAATAATCCCGCACAATATTGATGAGTTCAAGATAAAGCTTGACAAGATATGGGTTGAAAAGCCCAAGATGATTGAGGCTGACGGCTCATCAAGAAACATATACCCTATGGAGGCAAGATTAAGGAAAATAACTTATTCCGCGCCGACATGGATAACAGTCAGCGCCCATATTAACGGCGTTCAGCGCGAGAGCTTTGACACGCAGATTGGCAATCTTCCTATAATGCTGAAGAGCAAGTGGTGCCATTTGCACAAGCTGTCAAGAGACGAGCTGATAGCAAAAGGAGAGGACCCTGACGAGCCCGGAGGCTACTTCATAATAAACGGGACTGAAAAGGTGCTTATCACAATAGAGGACCTTGCTTCAAACAGGCTCCTGATGGAAAAGGATGCAACAGGCCCTAGCGAAACTGTAGGAAAATTATTCTCGGAATACGGCTCGTTTAAAATTCCGCATACAGTCGAGAAGATGAAGGACGGCTTGTTCTACATCACTTTCACAAGGGTGAAAAGAATCCCAATCATAGTCCTGATAAAGGCCCTTGGGCTGCTGAAGGACGAGGAAATAACAAAATTCATTTCATCGGAAAGGCAGTTTGATGAAATCATCATAAACCTGTTGGAGTTTGTATCTATAAAAAATGAGGAAGAGGCCCTTGATTACATTGCGAAAAAAATTGGCATTACGCGAAAAAAATCGGCATCACCCAGTCAAAGGAGGTCAGGACAGAGCGTATGAAGGAAATCCTTGACAAATACCTGCTGCCGCACCTTGGCATAAAGCCGGAAGACAGGATATCAAAAGCCCATAACCTGTGCAAAATGCTCAAGAAATACATTCTTGCGGCAAACAATGAAATCAGCATGGACGACAAGGACCATTACATGAACAAGAGGCTCAAGATGAGCGGGGATTTGCTTGCTGATCTGCTGAGATTGAACTTGAAGGTGCTTATCGGCGACTTATTGTACAATTTCCAGAGAATTGTCAAAAGGGGAAAATTCCCAAGCATAAAAGTAATCATAAGGGACAAGCTGCTTACCCAGAGGATTTATTCATCGATGGCGAGCTTCACCCAACCCATCTTGGAAGGCTCTGCCCGATTGAAACTCCCGAAGGGACAAACATAGGATTGAGAAAAAACCTTGCACTGCTCTGCACAATATCCGGCACCTCAAACGAGGATGAAATTTTGAAATCGCTGAAAGGAATTGGGCTGAAAGCAATAAAATAAAAAAATTTTGTTGTTTTTTAAAAAATAAAATTGATTAATGCGCCATGTGGGATAGAAACAAAATAACAAAAACATCAAATTCACATTAAATAAAAATAACATAAACTCAATATTGAAAAAATAAATAACTCAATAGCGATTGAACATTATCAAAAACCATAGGTTTTTGGGAATGCTCAGAAATCAAATCGATTTCTGACATTAACTAAAGTCCAATAAAAAATAACTCAATAACGATTGAACATTATCAAAAACCATAGGTTTTTGGGAATGCTCAGAAATCGAGTAGATTTCTGACATTAACTAAAATCCAATAAAAATTCAAAAATAAAATTCAATAACAAATAAAAATAAAAAATCCAATAAAAAATAAAATGACAGAAGCGTACCTTAACAGCAAATTTGTGGGAAGCATCGACAACCCTATTGAATTCGTGCAGAAGATAAGGGAGGAAAGGAGAAAAGGCTCAATTGCAGACAGCCTCAATGTTTACTACAATGAAAAAACAGACGAGATTCAGCTTGAAAGCTCAAAGGGAAGGGCAAGAAGGCCATTGATAATAGTCAAAGACGGAATTCCCTTATTGACAGAAAGGCACATAAAGCAGCTTGAGAAAAATGAAATCTCATGGACCGATTTGGTAAAGCAGGGAGTAATTGAATATCTTGACGCTGCAGAGGAGGAAAATACATTAATTGCATTTTTTGAAAGCGAGCTGACATCTGAGCATACACATCTTGAAATAACTCCCTTGGCGATGCTTGGCTACTGCACTTCTTTAGTTCCGTACGGCAACTTCAACCAGTCAACAAGGCTTAATGCAGGCTCAAAAAACCAGAAACAGGCGCTGGGATTTTATGCATCTAACTTTTCTGTTAGGATGGACATGGATGTAAATTTGCTCCACTACCCTCAAAAGCCTGTTGTAAGCACGATAATAAATGACATTTCCGATTATGACAAGCATCCAGCTGGACAAAACATAGTTGTTGCCATAATGAGCTACAAGGGCTACAACATGGAAGATGCAATAATCCTGAACAAGGGCTCCATTGAAAGAGGGCTTGGAAGGTCAACCTATTACAGGCCAAGCACAGCAGAGGAGCTTAGGTATGCCGGGGGCTTAATTGACCAGGTATGCATTCCCGACAAGGATGTCAAGGGCTACAAGACAGAAAAAGACTACAGGTTTTTGGAAGACGACGGAATAATCTATCCTGAAGCAAAGGTAAAAGAAGGGGATGTTGTGATTGGAAAGACATCGCCCCCAAGGTTTTTGAGCTCAATGGAGGAATACTCGCTTGCGTCAAGCACAAGAAGGGAAAGCTCTGTGAACCTTAAGCATGGTGAAGAGGGTGTTGTTGATTTTGTCATGCTTACTGAAAATGAGGAAGGAAACAAGCTGATTCAGGTAAGATTAAGGGACGAGAGAGTGCCTGAAATAGGGGACAAGTTCACAAGCAGGCACGGTCAAAAGGGAGTTGTTGGACTGATTGTTCCGCAAGGCGATATGCCTTTTTCATCAAGCGGAATAGTTCCGGACTTGATATTTTCCCCGCATGGAATACCTTCAAGAATGACAATATCGCATTTGATAGAAATGATTGCAGGCAAAACAGGCGCTCTTGCAGGCCGCTACATAAACGGCACTTCATTTGACGCAGAGCCTGAGGAAAGATTAAGGAAAGAATTGCTTTCGTTAGGCTTCAGGGAAAGCGGCGTCGAGACATTATACAACGGGCAAACTGGCGAGCAGTACCATGCAAAGATATTCATCGGCAACATGTATTACCTGAAACTGAAGCACATGGTTGCAAACAAAATCCATTCAAGAGCAAGGGGCCCGATACAGCTTCTGACAAGGCAGCCTACAGAAGGCAGGGCAAAAGAAGGAGGCTTAAGGCTTGGAGAAATGGAAAAGGACACTTTTGTGGCGCATGGCGCATCATTGCTTTTGAAGGAAAGGTTTGACAGCGACAGGACAATTGTGCCTGTGTGCGAAAGCTGCGGAATAATTGCAATAAAAGACAATTACAAGAACAAGTCATACTGCCCGGTTTGCGGGGAAAATGTGGAAATTAACGACATTGAAATAAGCTACGCTTTCAAGCTTATGCTTGATGAGTTCAAGTCTCTTGGAATTTACCCGAAGCTGCAGCTGGAGAGCAAATACTGACTCAATAAACCAATTAACTAAAAAATCCATTAGCGGTTAACATTAAAAAAATTCAAAAAACAAAAAATGAAAACAAGAAAACAGAGGCTTTATGCCTCTCCAAGCTTGACGAGTTCTTTTTGGTCAAGCTTTTTCTTGTGAAGAAAAAGGTTGTATGGCA
>JACPMU010000045.1 GCA_016185865.1 Candidatus Woesearchaeota archaeon
CTTTTGAGGTGTAAGTGAGAAATTCCTAACTGCTGTTGGCCCATTGCAGGCGAAATCGAAACAACCATTGGTATTTAATATAGCCGTTGAAAAATAGTCAATGACATCACTTATTTCGCCGTTTACAATATGAATATTTATTCTGTCCACGGAATTTAGTGTTAATTATTATTTTATAAACCTTTATTTAAATGGTATTAGCATAAATCCATTACTTTGGTTTAACTTTATCTTTTAGATAGAATTGTAAATTAATGACAGGCTGTGAATTTGGATTGATTTAAAGAGATTGTTGAAAAATTAAGCATTCCAATGAGCCGTAAATTCAGGAGCGGAAACTGGTTCTGATTGCTGCGATTGGCTACTAGCACCACTTTGTTGTCCTAAGAAGTAAGGCAAAACAAGCAGTGCGTCTAAACTGTCTAATGTTGTTCTACCTTCATTTAGTTCATCATTTTTTCGTGTAATTAATTCTCCACCTTGGTGTGAAACACCAACATATGCTCTTTCAACAGGGCTTGTTATAGTTCTAAAACCTGTCAATGTGGCGAACTCGTCAGAATTTATAGGATATAAAAATACACCATATGGGCCCTTGGTTGCTTCACGTGTAACTACAACTGCTAAATCTCCTCTGTATCTCTCCTGTATTTGTCCTGCTAAAAATACTTTCATAAAAATAAGAAGTGGTTGTTAATTTATAAACCTTTCCAGTCACCACTTCTTAATAGTATGATTATCCAATGTTTATTATTTATAAACAGCTTTTTAATGTTTCTATATGGAAAAAAATTAACTTATAATAAAATTTAGTGGAGTATACCAGTATACAAAAACGTTACATTTATATACTAGTTCATATATTGAAACACCTCCAGTTCAGCAAAAAGTAGCTGGAAATATCTATGTTTTAGTAAAAACCCTGAGGTGAATAAGAATGGCAATGGATTTTGTGATTGAGAGTGCGCTTAAGCAAGGAGTTGCGCAAAACGATGACCTTCAAGTAGGTCACGCGAACATAAAGGTTATTGGCTGCGGAGGCGGCGGCTCTAATATGGTCAGCTGGCTCTACAGGAAAGGAATAAGAGGCGCTGAAATACTTGCCTGCAACACAGACAAGCAGCATTTGGAGATCACAGAAGCTGACAAGAGATTTCTAATCGGAAGAGAGCTGACAAGAGGCTTAGGATGCGGAGGATTTCCAAACAAGGGAGAGAAGGCTGCTCAGGAAAATATCCAGGAAATAAAAGATGTTTTGAAAGGAGCTGACATGGTATTTGTCTGCGCAGGAATGGGCGGCGGAACAGGAACAGGCTCTGCTCCGGTTGTTGCAAGAGTTGCAAAAGAGGCAGGAGCTATTGTCATAGGCACAGTAACTATGCCATTTAAGATTGAAAGGGCAAGAATTGACAAGGCTGAATTTGGATTGCAGCAGTTAAGACAAACCTCGGATACTGTAATTGTAATAGACAACAACAGATTGGTCAACATTGCAGGAAACTTGCCGGTTCAACAGGCTTTTGCAGTAGCAAATGAATTGATATCAACAATGATAAGAGGAATTGTAGAGACAATAGCAGTTCCATCGCTTGTCAACCTAGATTATGCTGATGTAAAAGCCATAATGCAGGACGGAGGCGTAGCTGCAATCGGGGTTGGAGTTTCCGACACAACAAACAGGGTAGAAGAAGCTGTAAAAGGAGCTTTATCTAATCCTCTATTGGAAATAAGCTACAAAGGCGCAACAGGCGCTTTAATCCATGTGGAAGGGGGGCCTGACATGACGCTTGATGANNTTGATGAAGTAAACAAAATCGGAGAGCTTGTGACAGAAAGCCTTGACCAGGATGCAAATGTCATCTGGGGAGCAAGAGTATCAGAAGCCATGAAAGGCAAGCTGGCTGTCATGACAATAATTACAGGAGTCAATAGCCCTTGGATACTCGGCAAGGCAGACAAGAAAACAAGAGTGATTGAAGCCAAGAGATTCAGCGATGAGCTTGGAATAGATTACTTCACAGATTAAATTTTTTTATTTTAATTTTTATTATTTAATGTTGGGAAAAAGGTGATATAGAATGTCAGTTGACGAAGACAAAATAGTAAGGAAAATGGTTGCTGAAATTGCCGATTCAAATGAAAAGTTTGTAAGCCACTCGCATGACATAGAAAATTTCAAAAGGATTGTTCCTGTGCTTCTTGAGAAGGGAATTGACAACGTGAATTTGTCTATGTTTGACGAGGCAACAAGGTCAAAGCTTCTTAACGCTTTAGGCGAGGAGTACATTAGAAGGGGCAACATGAATGATTCTGTAAAGGCTTTTATTCTTGCAGGAAACAGGCAAAGGCTTGTTGAAGTAGGCGAGCATTATGAGGAAGTTGGGCTGTTCAGCAATGCAATTGACACCTACAGGCTTGCAGATGCAAATGAGCCATTGCTAAAGGTCGGAAGGAAATGCCTTGAAAACGGGCATTTTGCCGATGCAATAAAGGCATTCAGGCTCTGCAATGATGCTGAAAGCTTAACCAAGGTTGGAGATGAGTGCTTTCAAAAGGGCAAATGGGATTATGCCATTGAAATATTCAGCGCAATAAACTCTTCACACAAGCTTGTTGAAATCGGAGACAAGTGCCTTAAGGAAAGGCAGATTGGATATGCTGCAAAGGCTTATGACAAGCTAAGCTCCTTGGGAGATGTGTGCTTAAGGGAAGGGCTGCTTGCAACTGCATTAAAAACATACCAGCTTGCCGGCAACGACATGATGGTGCAGTTCATTCGCGAGAATTTTGGCAACAAGCTCTCAAGCTATTAAATTTTTTAATTTGATATTGAACATATTAGGGGCAAGTATAAAGAAACAGTAAAAGGTTGACAAAAATGGAGCAGCAGCTTGATGTTTTCACGCAGAAGCGATTTGAATTAATCATAGAGATGGCTACAAAAAAGCTTCAGCAGGAAATCAATGTTTTGAAAGAGACTGCATGCTCGCAAGTCGGTGAAATAAACTCCCTTAAAAGCCAGATTTCAAGGATGCAGTTCCAGCCAAGGATGCAGTTCCAGCCCCAGCAGCAAGCGCGCCCGGTTCAAAGGACTTTGGTTGATGCGCCGCAGCAGGACAGCCAGAATTATGCTCCACAGCCAAAAAAAGAAGTTAAAATAGTGGACTGCAGGCCCGAAGACGAAAAGAAAACTGAATTCAAGAGCGGCGCTGAAAGAAACGCAGAGCCTGTAAGGCCAAGATATGGAGATTACGAGCCAAAGGATGTCAGCATTGACAAGTTTTTCTATTTTGGAAGGAAATAATCAAGTTTGTTGTTCTAGTAAAGACTGGTCTTTGTACACCCTATCTTCTTTAATTACGTACGCCCTAAAGCCACTATTCCTGTACCGAGATACTCTTGGGTCTCCTGTATTAAAGAACTGTAAAGGAAGCTTCTGTTTTGCTGGTTCAGTTGTTATAGCTTCAAGCGCACTTAACGGTATTATACTCTTATCACTAAAACAATCATCAATCTTTTGATCACTCTCTCTTGTTCTAATACCAATAACAACAACTCCATTTTGCATTTTTAATTAGTATAATGCTATAATTTATTTAAATTTTTCCCCTTATCACTACTCAAAAATTACCATTTCAGTTTAAGCAATGTTTATAAATGCCTGATTAAAATAATCCTTCATGAAGCTTACATTTGAGGCAGAGGATGCGATTGCTGGCATTGTGTGCGGGCTTTTGCTCCTTGGACTGACTGGAAGATTTTTCTCATTGAAGCTGAATGACTGGGTGTATGTGATTGCTTTTATTGCATTGATAATCTTCATATTTTTGGATGTCATAAACGAATTTTCTGACTTATCAACTCATTTTGGGCTGATTATGCTGGCAATGCTGCATAATATAGTAGATTTAGTGATTTCGCTTGCTTTCATATCGCATTTTACAAAATGGGACATTCCTTATATTACACAATATTTGGTTCCATATTTGCAGAGTGAACCTGTTATTGCTGGAGTAGGCATCTTTTTAGTTGTCAGCAACTTCCTATGGCTTGTGACAATCCCGTTTTGGTATTAATCAGAAATGGCAAACATAAAAGATTTGGAAAGAAAGGTCAAGCAGATAGAGGAAAGGAACAAAAAGGTGGAGTCTGACAAGGCATGGGAGCTAAGCATTGCAAGAAGGGCTTTGCTTATGCTTTTTACTTACCTTGCAATCGGGTTTTATCTTCAGGCAATCAAAATCAGCCAGCCTTGGCTGAATGCAATTGTGCCTGCTGTTGCATTTATGCTGTCAACACTTACATTGCCTTTTTTCAAAGAATTCTGGTTAAGGTACATCAATAAAAAATAATAATTTAATCCACCATAAACATCTCATTGTCCTTGCCCACATCAAAAAAACCTAATCTTGCGCCAGCGTCTAGAAAAGCATGCGCATAGACAACTGCGCCATAAGCATTAACAATGTCTCCTTTTTTCTCAAAGTATTTTGCATCATCAAAATATCTTTGCGCCAAGTCAATAAAATCTTCTGCTTCTTTCCTGTGCTTTTCGACAATTTTGACTTTTTTCAAGGCTTTTGAAGTAAGCTCAAAGTATTTTGCAAGCTTTTG
>JACPMU010000046.1 GCA_016185865.1 Candidatus Woesearchaeota archaeon
CTGTTTGTGACTTTGGACAGGTGTATTTTGAATTCATTCAAGTCAGCCCTGCCATCATAAATAATTCCCTTGCTATCACAAAGAACTATCTCTCTTACAGAAGTGCATATGTTTTTGTCTATCCCCAAGCAAAGCAAAAGCTTTGTAATTGCAGTACCAGCAGCTCCTGCCCCACTAATAACAACCTTCAAGTCATCAATTCTTTTATTAACAACCTTGACAGAGTTTAGCAAAGCTGCTAAAATAGTGATTGCTGTTCCATGCTGGTCATCATGCATGACAGGAATTCCAATATCAATCAATGAATCTTCTATTTTAAAACATCTTGGCGCTGATATATCCTCAAGGTTAATGCCGCCAAAAGCAGGAGCTAAGTTCTTTACAATGCCTATTATCTCTCTGTCATTTTGTGTTGCGAGGCATATTGGAAACGCGTCAATATTCGCCAATTCCTTGAAAAGGACGCACTTGCCTTCCATGACAGGCAAAGATGCCTCTGCTCCGATATTTCCAAGGCCAAGGACAGCGCTTCCGTCTGTGACAACCGCAACAGAATTGGATTTGAATGTGTAATCATAAACAGTTTTAGGATTGGCAGCTATTTCCCTGCAAACTTCTGCAACCCCTGGAGTGTAAACCAAGCTCAAGTCTTCTTTTGTTGCAATCTTGACTTTTGATTTGGTTGCCAGCTTTCCCTTGTTCAATCGATGAAGCTTTAGGGCTTCTTCTTTCAGGTTCATTATATTTGGAAGTGGTTAGAATTGTGTTTTTAAAGGTTGTTACTTCAAATTCCCCCTCAATCTCTCAGCCTCAAGAATCTTCTTCACAGCATTTATATAAAGCGATTTTCTCATGTCGCACTTGAAGTCAGTGCACACTTTTGAAAGCTCCTTGACAGCATCTGTCATGTATGTTTTCAGCTTGTCCAAAACCTCCTTTTCGCTCCAGTAGAAGTTCATTGAGTTCTGAACCCATTCAAAATAGGAAACCACAACTCCACCGGCATTAGCCAGTATGTCAGGCACCACAAAAATGTTCTTGTCAAGCAAAACATCATCAGCTTCCGGTGTAATTGGGCGATTGGCCATCTCAAGAACAAGCTTTGCTTTTATTTTGTCAGCATTTTTTTTTGTTATCTGGTCTTCAAGGGCAGCCGGCACAAGCACGTCTGTTTTAAGCTCAAGCAGTGCTTCGTTTGAAATTTCCTTTGAACCCTTGAATTTTGACAATTTTCCGGTTTTATTCTTGTATTGAATAACATTTTTGATGTTTAGCCCGTTTTTATTGTAAATTCCGCTTTTTGAGTCGCTGACAGCAGCAACCTTGTAGCCCCATTCATGCAAAATCCTTGCAATATTCATGCCGACATTTCCAAATCCCTGCACAGCAATACTTGTTTTGCCGGGCTTCATGTCAAAAATATCCGCAAGCTCATGCAGGACATAAGCCCCTCCCATTGATGTTGAAAAGTCCCTTGCTTTTGAGCCACCTAAGGCAATCGGCTTGCCGGTTATTGTGGCAGGAGCATTCAGGAGCCGGAATATCAATGTCAGAGCCAATAAAACCGTTAATCTCCCTTATGTAGCCCCTGCTCATTCTTTCCAGCTCTTCTGGAGAAAAGCGCTTTGGCTCAACCATTATTCCTCCTTTTGCGCCACCGTAAGGCAGATTGACAACAGCGCATTTCAAGGTCATCAAAAAAGCAAGAGTCTTTATTTCCTCAAGATTTACTTCAGGATGAAACCTTATTCCTCCTTTTGTCGGGCCCCTGGCATCATTAAACTGCACCCTGTAGCCTGTGAAGTACCTTATGTTGCCAGTGTCAAGCTTTACAGGAAAGCTGAACGTAAGAATTCTTTTGGGAATTGTCAGGATATCAAGCTCTGCCTGCCCAAGCTTTAGAATCTTGGAAACCTTGTCTATTTGGTTATAGCAGTTAATGCAGACATTGTCTTTTTCCATTGAAATAGTATTATATGCTAAGCGCCTTTTTCAGAGCTTCCTTGTCATATCCAACAATAATCGTGCCGTTAACATCAATCACAGGCACTCCAAACTGTCCTGATTTTTCAAACATCTCGTTTCTTGCTTTTTCATCCTCGCCAACATTAACCTCTTCATACCTTACATTGTTGGCTTTAAAAAATTCCTTTGTCTTCATGCACCACGGGCATGTGCTTGTGGTATAGATTTTAACCTTCGCTGATTTTGCCATTTCTATTCACCTCAATTAATAGATTAATTATTATAAAAATAAAAAAATTAAAAATTAACAGCAGCCTTTTCCTTTCATCTTGTCTTTTCCCATTTTTGCTACCTCCATTAAAATTTATTTATGCTCCGCAGCATTCGCCTGCTGGCTTTCCTGAGCCGCAGCTGCACAGCTTGCCTTTCTTTGCCACTTAAAATCACCTCCTGTATGTATTCCCTTGTTTAATAATCTTTCTTTTTAATGGAGGATCACTTTTTATAACAAACTTTCTTTTAAGGGTTAAACATGAGTTTTAACCAGACAGGACATTCATATCAGATTCCAGCTCGTATAGATCACCAATGCATAGAATAAAACACCAAGCAGCAAGTACAATGGCTTCTCAGCTTTATCGCTTGGCAAAGATTCCCTTATAACAATATAAAGCAATGTTCCTGTTACAAAAGATAGTAGCTCGCCAAAAATAGACGCTATAAACTCAGGGTAGTTGATTCCAGCAATAGCCCCAAAGAAAGGCGCCATCGAATAAAACACTTCAAATGCGCTGCTTTTGAATTCAAACTCCTGCGGCAGGATTTCAGCTATTATGTAAAGGAGGAATGGTATAAAAAATAGCAGCGCCTTTGCCATTCCCCTGATTGCAAAGCTCACCAATACAAGCTTTTTAGTTTGCCGCCGCTCTTGTAAATGTACTGCTCTATAAGGTTTAACGAGACAAATCCAAGCAATGCGTAAAGAAAAATCCTTTTTCCGTCAATCAGGGCATATGTTGATATCTCTGGGAGTAAATTAAGAATTATGTACGAGATTGCAACGCCTGCTGAAAAGGATATGAGCTTTGCATTTTTTCTTATTTTTTCTGAGAAGACGTGCTCAGTTACATAATCGGCAAAGCTAAGAATGCTTGCTAGTATCAATGACAGATAGTGAAAAACCATGATGCCTCTTTTTGATGAATAGAACTATCTGCTCAAGATATTTAAACTTTATGTTAAAGATTTCAAATATCGACAGCATGCTCAAGCTTCGCATTTCATGGCTGTTTCTTGGTCTTTGTATGCAAAATTGCATTCTTCACAAATATAATACTTTCCCTTGGGTTTTATAACAGTTTTTACCATAGTAACTCATCACCATCTATTTTCTTGAGCAATTATTTACACCATCTACATTTATTTTTTATGGATTCTGAAGTTGAATATATAGATAGCAATATCAATGTAATTGCCAACAACACAATTGGCGTTCTGTATTGAAGCAGAAACGCTGTTGCTGTGCTCCCTATAACTGCCGTAATTATAACAAGACAGGCAGGACAACCTCCAAGCGCACCTAATCCGCCAAGGAATCCGCTGAATACGCCACTGCTTGCTGTAATTACTGGTGCGGTCTTATTTGTTTTGCTTTCTGATCGCAGATAAAATTGCATTGCTAACCAGATGCCGAATAATAAAGTGAGTATGACTATTAATGTAAGTTGCAACAAACTGGCAGAAAAAATTGA
>JACPMU010000055.1 GCA_016185865.1 Candidatus Woesearchaeota archaeon
AAAATTAACAATGCAGAGCTGAGCTGCTCGTTCAATATTTTTACAAAAATCGGAAGCGGCTCCTCAATAACCGCGAATCCCGAGGTAGAGACTGCAAAAATAAATCTTGCTTTCTTCAATCTTCCATTGGGCGAATTAAGCGAAGAAGTAAAGGGAAAGATAGATGATGCAAAGGAAGAGGCTGAAGGGATATGGGAATTGATTAGCACGCTTAACAAGTTTATTTTCTATGCGAAGAGGATATGCCAGATATTCGGAATAATCTATGATATTATTGCTCTTCTTTACACTGTTACTGTTGCGTTTAAAATATCTACAGCTACATGCACAGCAATCCCAATCATAGGCCCAGTTTGTGCAACTGCTTTTTATAAAACCAGTACAGGTCTTTGCACCAAACAACAAATAACAAGAGATTTAACACAACATCAATGGCAGCAGGCAGGCCAAAAATTCTGCAAATTTGTCAACTGTCAATGGGCTCCATGGATACTTGGAGATTGGCAGAAATTTGCAAAAGAGCAGATAAACAAGCTTCCGCTTGCTGATTATGTGCCCGGCAGAGATTTCACGCAATACATGAAGCCCCAGGAAAATCTGATAGTTGCAACTGCATTTGCATGCCTGCCAGGAATTATCTATGGTTTGGACAAGTACAGGCAGATTAAATGCCTGTATGCAGACTGCCTGCAGAATGCTGTTGGAAGAGAAGGATTGCCTGTTACAGCTTGCGAAGACCAAAAATCTTATGCAACATGCAAGTATGTCACCGGGGAAATATTTGCTGTACTGCCATGGACTGCTTTCATTAACCATATTCTCGGACTGGTTAAGGATGTTTTGTCAAATCCATTCGCAATTTTGGGCGCTGGATTTTCAGCCTTATGCTACTTTACTTGCCCAGAACCTACAAATATTGGCTATCAAGCCTGCGAAACTGTCAAGCTATTCACAACAATGGGCGAAGTGATAGGAAACGTCAAATCCATTGTTGACGAAGACTTCACAATAAGAACAGATTACTGCGCAAGGCTGGACAATGATGAAAAATCAAGCTCTGTATTCAGCTCAAGCAAATGAACAATAAAAAGGGAGAAAAATTCGGATTTGGATTGTTTGTTGTAGTTTTTTCAATAGTTATTTCGCTGTTTGCCTTTGTAAGCGAAAACAGCAGAACAGCAGGATTTGCTGTGCTGGAAGCAAATGAAAATGGCGGAGTTCAGTATAATATTGATGCTGCACTATCAAATCTGATAGAGTTTGATAAAATCAATTCATTGTCAACTCTTGCTCCTGGCAATTATTTCATAGACGATGATGGCATTGTCTACTGGATTGATGATGATTCAAGGCCTGCAATTGCCATAGTCAAGTCTCATGATGAGATATATGAAAACAAACTAATTTACATTGATGATGAAGGAAGAATAGGATATGTTTTGGAAAGCATAGGATAAAAATGAGAAATTTATTTAATAACAAAATCGCAAAAGGATTAATGAGTTTAAAATGAAGAAAAGAATAATTATAGATTTGGATGTTGTGACTGTTGCTTTTTGGGACAAAAAAGATGAGGCAAAACTGATAGAACGAATAAAAAGTGGAAAATTTGCAATGGTCACTCCATACATAATTCTTGAACACCTGTCAAAGTGGAATTACCAAAAACTAGCGGACGAAATAGCAAGTTTTTATGAAATATACTCATCACAGCTTATTACAGCGCAAAATATCCTTGATAAAACTGATGAATTTCATATAGAATACAAAAAATTATTTACTGAATTAGTGGATATTGGCGTAAAAGAGGAGGATGTTGTATTAGTAATTATTGCTAGCATTTTTGACATTGACTACCTTATTACATTCAATAGAAAGCATCTGAAGTCAAAAGAGAAAGAAATAAATGAGGTGTTAAGGAAAAATGGAATTAAAGCTATCAGGATTATTGTACCATCAGAACTTTAGACCTGGCTCTTTTGAGCTCTTCAAGGTCTTCCATAACTTTGATAGACATCCCGCTCTTTACCTTATCAGCAATCATAATGGCTTCCTTTTTAGATATAGCTTTCTTTGTTATCAATCTATCAACCTTTCTAATATTTTTAATCTCCTTAAAAAATTTTTTAGTCATCCCTCTCTTGATTTCATCAGCCAGCTTTATAGGGTCAACATTTGCCGGTATTATAGGCTTAAGCTTTGCCATAGGCTTACTTTAGCAAGTATTATATATAAAACTTTCGCCAAAAATGAGTAAAATATTCAATAACAAAATCGCAAAAGGATTGGTAAGCTTTGTCACCATAATTTTATTATTATGTTCAATATTGGCCACAACATTTGTTTATCAGAATAATATAACAGCCAGTGTCATAAGGGAAGATTCAGAAAATTGGGAATCAGCAGCAGCTGCAATAATAGAAGTTGATGGCATCAATGGCTTAAGCCAGTTAAATGAAGGCTGGTATGAAGTAAGGAACGGCTTTTTGTTTTATTTGGACACTTTTAACTCTTATGTCCCGCTTTACATAAGGATTGCAGACATAGGGTACAAGGACGGCTTGCTGGTAGTTGATGGCGAAGGAAATGTTGAGTTCAGCTACAGGATTAACGGAGTAAATGAAAAAGTGGCTGCTGATGAGGAAAATGAGAATACAGAAACAAGCAGTGATAAAGTTACAGCTGCTGCTATAAGAGATATCACAGGGGATGTTACTGGCGGACAAACAATTACCAAAGCCAGTCTTTTTCAAAGATGGTGGTGCAGCTGCTTTTACTATCTTGGAAACAAGCCTTTGAAAGAAAATGAAAAGTTCTGGGACACTAAAGGAAATGAATACACTGTTGGGATTCTAGCAATTACTGGGTTTGACAAGGAAACAAGACAGCCAATATACATAGACGATGTTTCCAAATTGCCACCTAATGGTTTTTATGTTTCTAAACCTCAAGAAGATAAAACTGCATTGTTGCAAGAGGTTATAAGGGGATCTGACGGAAGATGGAGGCTACCTGATGGAACAGATGTTACAAAAGTACTTTACGCTCAGGCAGAAGGCGCTGAGCCACCAGCTTATACAGTTAAAGATACATCACCAGCACCTTCACCTCAACAACCTCCAGCCCCTCCTGCTCCTCAAGTCCCACTGCCATACAAACTTGACTGCGATAATGGTTGCCAAATAAATGGCAGAAAAGTTGAGTTTGTAACAAGCCAACAGGATAATTTAGTCTATAAAGAAGAAAACGAAAATCTTTATTATATTGTTCCCAAAACAAGCGATAATGATGTTTATGCAGCAGAAAGAGTTCAAATTGGGCAAAGTATTGTTTATATAACAGAAGGGGATGAGATAAGTGTAATTGAGGATGTTAGACCAGCTGTTGCAGCCCCTCCAGCACCAGCTCCTGTTGCAGCACCACCAGCAACTCCACCATCACAACCCCCAAAACCAAGCACATCAAGCTTACCAAGCCCTAGTGCGGGTCAGACAATACAATTGAATATAATTGATTTGACCAAGAAAAAACCCGAAGAGATTGGCAGACCTGGCGCACAAGGCTTGCCTTCTACAGCAGAAGGGCCAAAAATAGTTGAGCAGCATGCTGTGAAAATTAGCGATACAGAGTACCAAATTGTAACTGTCTACAAAGATGGGGATAAGCAGAGCGTTGCTATAAACAAAGCCACTCCGGAAATTAAAGATAATAAAATTACAGGTTTCAAAGTTGGGGAAACCATAAGCACTGATGCGGCTAATCCTATAATACTGAAAGACGCAAATCTTAAGCAATGGACAGGCAAACTCGATAATGTCCCAATAGCCAATGGAGTAAGGGATGCTTCTGCATGCGTAGTTAATTCACCTACCTGCACCTACACAGATTATTTCAAAGACAAGTCCAGATCAACAACTACAATAACACCAACAGAAAAAACAACAGAAAAATTCGGAACATTATATTACTACAATGGCAAAGAAATTACAAAAGCAGAATATGATAAATTACAAAAAGAAGGAAAAAAAGTTGACAAACTTGAAGAAACAACTACTTTCAAAGTAACAGAAGAAAAGGAAGGTGATACAACAAAATATTTAACAACTTACCAACATGATACTATATTTGATAAGGATAACAACCCAACAAGAGTTTACGAAGCCACGAAAGTAAACCAGAATACAGGACAGATTGAGGAATTTATCTATGGCGAAGGAAATCAAAAGATTGTAATCAAGACTCCAGGAGGTGTTGGAATATCAGACATATTCAAAGCTGAATACCAAATGGACGGAGACTTAAGTTTATTGTCTAAAGCAAGAACACGCTTGAATCAGCTTGCCTCACGCCAGTTCTTCGCCTCTGTCGAGCGCGTTTTGACTGAATTCCAGGGCCTTGGCTACTATGCGCCATTGTTCTTTGATGAAGATGCACTGCTTGAATGGCGCGATAGGGTTGACAGGGTTTTTGCAACTCTCTACCTTGGAACAGAATACTGGAGCAGCTCAATCTGCGGCTCTTACCTTGACGGCGAGGATGAAGGAATTGCATATGCTGAAACTCCGCAAGGCTATTCACAGATTGGAGCACATGTTGAGGCGACAAGGTCAGAGCCGCTGATAACCCCGACAGGTGTAGAGTTCCTGTACAAGATAACCTTTAACATAAGAAATGGCGATTATGATGAAGACCCAAGAGCGCCTGAGGAGATGGAATACAATGTTGTGCTGAAAGGGGAAAGAACAGTCAGCGTGTTCAGGCAGCCGCAGACTGTTGAAAGAGGCTCCTCATCCGGAAGGGCAGGAAGCAGCGCAATAGTGAAGTACAGCCCTGCGCTGTATACACGAGTTTGCCTTCAGTTTGACAAGATTCCGTTAAGGTGGAAATTAGATAATGGAGAGCTGTGCAACTTGATTGTTTCAACAGGAGGCGAAGCAACACCTGTTGCATCGTCAGGGGCATCAGCCCCTTCAGCAGGCTCAGGCACTCCAAGTGGCGAATTCAATGATTTCTAGCAAAAATGAAAAAAACAAAAAAGCTGGATTTTCTTGGATGGAACAGCAATATCCTTATTTCCTCGCTTAAGCAAATCAACTTAAACATTGTTTTGATTGTGATAATTGATGCATTGTTCTATCTGATATCAGGCTATCTTGTCATATTCTGGCTGCAAAGGGTGCAGGCAAAAATGGCAGCATTCAACATTCCTGCAGATATAACCTCTTTGGGAGTGGAAAAGGCGCAGCAGTTAGTAAGCGATGTGAAAGCATTCTATTATTTAATTATTTTATCATTTATAATTATTTTAATTGCCATAATATTTTTAGCAAGCTTATTAAAAGGAATAATATGGGCTAGAATCACTAAAACAAAAATCAGCTTTGCATTGATTTCAAGATTTTTAGGCTTAAATTTAATATGGATGAGTTTTTGGTTTACATTAGTTTTTTTAATTTCATTATTTGTTCAACCAACTTCGGCTCTTACATTTATGCTTATAACTATAATCTTAGGGTTATATTTCAGCAATACTTTATATACTATTTTTATGAAAAAGCAAGGAATTAGTGGAATAAAATATACTGTTAAACTTAATATTAAAAAAGCTAGTTCTTCATCAATTCATGATTTGTTGGTTGCAACTAAACTCGCATCAATAGATTTTTTAAATACATTAAAACAAATCCAAATATTTACTTCAATTAGAGATACAATTAAGCTAAATATAACAAAAATTCATATGTTTTTGCTACCTTACGCAGTTATATCTCTTCTGTTATTAATAATAAATATTTTAAGCATAACTACAAAACTCAGTCAGGTAACCTTTCTTGTGCTTGTTAAAATGTACTCATTTGTAGGTATCGATGTCTCGGTTGCAACATCTACAGGAGTGCCACCTCTAGCTGAAATTCAGATTATACTACTGATATCTATGCTTTTAAATCCCTTAACACTACTACTCTTTGCATTTTTTAGATACTATGTATCTTCTTTGGTTAATGGGCTAGCAAAGCCATAAACAGAAAACTTTATAAATTCCACATATAATTTATATATAAATCTATGCTTTTCAATATTAAAACATATATAAAATAAATAT
>JACPMU010000056.1 GCA_016185865.1 Candidatus Woesearchaeota archaeon
CAAAACCTTGATCCTGACGCATTTTTATCCTGAGGTCCTTAAGACAAATATAAAAAAAGCTTGCGCTGCAGAGTTCAAGGGAAAGGTAATCCTTGCAAAGGACGGGATGAAAATAAATATTTAATGAACATTTTCTTTTAAAAAATAGAAAAGTTTATAAATAATGAACGATTTTTAGGTTTATGAGCCTGTTTATAAGGACTTAAAGGCTGTTTTTAAGCGGATTTTAAAGCAAAATGAAAGACCTGCAAAGCATCTTCACCAAAATCAACATACAGATACTTGAGCTTCTGTCAAAAGAAAAGCTGCACATAAGGCAAATTGCCCAGAGGATAAAATGCTCGCCTGCAAAGGTGCACGCGTGCATCAAGGTTTTCAAGGGCAGCGATGTTGTCAGGGAAATTGAGGAAAAAAACCGCAAGGTTATTGTGCTTAATCTTGAGAATGAGCTGACAAGGCAGCTGCTTCAGCTGATAAACATCGACAAGAATATTGAAGGGCCTTATTTAGTCCCTGAAAAAATAAGCATTTTTGACACAATAAGCCCGCTTGATTTCAGGTACTACTCCAGGAACAAGAAGATATTTGCAAAATTGCAGCCTTACCTGTCAGAATCCGCTTTTATAAAATATGCCTTGAAAGCTGAATCAGCGCTTGCAAAGGCTCTCGCAAAAAATAAAATATGCAAAGCATGCAGAAATGTAACCCCTGAGCAGGTTTATGCAGAGGAAGACCGGATAAGGCACAACATAAGGGCATTGACAAACTGCATTAGAAACAAAGTGGGTGATGAGGCAAAGCCATTTGTCCATTTTACAGCCACAAGCTACGACATAATTGCAACAGCTGATGCCTTGAGATACAAAGAATTTACAAACAATGCATTGGTTCCTGAATTGTTAAAATTTGAATCAACATTGATAAATCTTGCATTGAGGGAAAAAGGCACAATTCAGATAGGAAGGACCCATGGCCAGCATGCCGAGCCCATCACTTTCGGGTTTGCAATTGCGCAGTATGTAAGCAGGCTCGGAAATTCTATTTTAAAAATAAAAAGATCAGCAAACAACCTAAAGGGAAAAATGGCAGGGGCTGTCGGAGCCTACAACGCATCTTCATTGTTTTTTGACGAGCCTGTAAAATTTGAAGAGCAGGTGCTTGCAGAGCTCGGATTAAAGGCATCTCCAATCTCAACCCAGATTGTTGAAGCCGAGTTTCTGGTTGATTACCTGAATAATATAATTTCTGCTTTTGGGGTTATTGCAAACCTTGCTGATGACATGAGGCATCTCCAAAGGAATGAAATCGGGGAAGTTGGGGAATTTTTTGAGTCAAAGCAAGTGGGATCATCCACAATGCCGCAGAAAAGGAACCCCATAAATTTTGAAAATGTCAAAAGCATGTGGAAGGAGTTCATGCCCCGCATGACTACAATGTACATGGACCAGCTGTCAGAGCACCAAAGGGACTTGACAAACTCAGCTTCAATGAGGTTTATTCCTGAAATGCTTGCCGGATTTTATGTTTCTGCCGTGAGGCTTGACAAGGTAATGTCAGGGCTTGCTGTTGACAAGCAAAACATGGAAAGGAATTTTGGCATGGGCAAGAACATGATCATCGCAGAGCCTTTGTACATCTTATTAGCAGCCAATGGGCATCCTGACGCGCACGAGTATGTAAGGGAAATGACACTTAAATCGCAATTAACAAAACAGCCGTTAATTTCATTGGTCAAAAAAGATGAATCAATACGGCATTACTTTAAAAAATTCAGCAAAAAACAACTGGAAATGATAAACAATCCTGAAAAATACACAGGAATTGCCGAAGAAAAAGCTGAGATGGTATGCGGTTACTGGAAGAAAGAGCTAGGTTTATGACCAAAAATAAAGTTCAATTCAAATTCTGGCTGCTCAGCAAGATTTATAAAGCAAGATTATTTCTACGACGTAATCTAAGGATATTAAAGTTTTGGAGAAAGAAGAAAATGAGCGTTGGAATTGACTTAAAAGGAAAAAAGGCAATAGTATTTGGCATTGCAAATGACAAGAGCATTGCATGGCATATTGCCAAAAGGCTGGATGATGCAGGATGCAGGATTGCGGCAGGCTACCAGGAAAGGGTTGAGCCATTGTTCATGCCGCTGATGAAGGAGCTGCACAACCCGATTTATGAGAAATGCGATGTTGTGGATGACGCTTCAATGGATGCTTTCTTCAAAAAAGTGCAGGAAGAGTTTAAGGAAGTTGATTTTTTGGTTCACAGCATTGCTTTTGCCAAAAGAGAGCATTTGCAGGGCAAGTTTATGGATGTTGACAAAAGAGGCTACCAGGTTGCACATGAAGTGAGCGCATTCTCATTGGTGGAATTAACAAGGCGTGCAGCGCCGATGCTTAAGAAGAACGGCTCAATAATTGCAATGACTTATCTTGGAAGCGAAAAAGCTGTTCCTGGCTACAACATAATGGGGGTTGCAAAAGCAGCCCTTGAGTCATGCGTAAGGTACCTTGCAGTTGATTTGGGGGAAAAGCAGATAAGGGTCAATGCAATCTCAGCAGGCCCGATAGCAACGCTTGCTGCATCAGGAATTGCAAATTTCCCCGAGATGCTTTTAAACTATGTTGCAAAAGCACCATTAAAGAGAAACATCACAGCAGATGAAGTTGCAGACTGCGCATTATTCCTCTGCAGCGACCTGTCAAGGGCGATAACAGGGCAGGTTATTTACGTTGATGCTGGGTATAGTGCGATGGGGATTTAAATGGAAGAAGAGTTGAGATGGTCATTAATCTACGAGCAGATTGGAAACTTGCCTGGATTTGATAAAAGTAGAAGCCATATAGCTCATACACTAAGAATTGAAGACCCTGACTTAACCAAGGTGGTTTTTTATAGCGATCCTGATGGAGGACATGATGATGTGTATGGTACGGAGCACTTTGGGAGCGGTGCCGTCTATTGTCTGGCAACATATCAAGGTGACAAATTCAGCAATAAATTGCCCCATAAAAGGTTCTCAATGTTCACAGATGAGCAGCTTGAAGATTTTAGCCTAAGGTCGGAAAGAAGACTACCAACAAGCACATTGATCAAAGGGCGTGATTTAGTGAAAAAGCTGGAAGCTCAAGGAAAAATCGACAGGTCGGCTACAGAATGTAACGTTTGCATGACTCTTGAGCAAAGAATAAGCCCTGCAACGAGTTAAAAACCTTTATAAACACTTATTCTTACTCTTTTATTATGAAGCCAAGCTACCAAGATATTGAGAGCAAAGCTGTTGATGCCATTAAAAAAAATATACCTTCTTCTTTAAAATCTGATATGCTGCCCCAAAGCAAAGGAATGTTTGCAGAGCTTTATGAAAACAATGAAGTGTTTCCAAGGCATTACATTGCAACTGCAATTGACGGCGTTGGAACAAAAATAATTATTGCAGAGGCAATGCGCAAATTTGACACGATTGGGATTGACTGCGTTGCGATGTCCGCAAATGACCTGGCAACTTTAGGTGCAGTAAGCCCGTTTTTGTTCATGGACTGCATATCCTGCCAGCCTGAAATTCAGGAAAAGGAAATAACAGGCGAAATAGTAAAAGGTATGTCAAAAGGATTAGCGCAATGCGATGCATCAAAAATTTTAAGAAATTCAATAAAAATAAATTTTGGCAAGGGCGAGACAGCGTCTGTTGATGAGCTTTTAAGCTCCCCAAGACAAGGATACGGCTTTGAACTTGTTGGATCAATGATTGGGTTTATTGAAAAGCAAAAGTTCAAGAGGCAAAAAATCAAGCCGGGACAAAAGATAATTGCACTAAAAAGCTCAGGGCCCCATTCCAATGGTTACACTGATTTGAGGCATTGTTTATTAAAGGGAGATTTTGAATCAAGGCCAGAATTCAGGAAAAAGTATAAAGGCAAATTTTCTTTGGATGACAAGTTTGACGGCTCAACAATCGGCAAAATTTTGCTTGAGCCGACCAAAATTTACATTGAAGCAATGGCAAAAATATCAAAGAATTTTGACGTTGTCGGTTTTAATAACACAGGCTATGGATTGAAGAATCTGAACAGGGCAAAAGAGAAAGTTGAATTCAGGATTAACTCTCCTTTAAAGCCGCAGCCAATCTTTGGTTTGATGCAAGAAGAATCCCGATTCACAGATGAGCAGATGTACAGCACTTTCAACATGGGAATGGGCTTTTTTGTTGTGTGCGATAAAGGCAATGCTGATGATATTCTAGATGTTGCCAAAGATGCCGATGTTGTCGGTGAAGTAAGGAAATCAAATAAAACAATGACCGTTCTGGAAAAAAACAACAGGAAGATTGTGTTTGTTGGGTATTAAAAGATTTTTTATATCAGTTTAATGAATATAAAATGTTTGTTTAATGTCAAACATTAAGCGAAATTTTGGAATTATACATAAGAATAATAACCCTCATTTCAGAGTAGTTACATTGCAAAAAGTTTATAAAGAATTAAAATTTTCTTTAGTTGAAATGGTAGATATACCATCGGATTTGCAGGCAGTAAGGGACACTGCATCCGCTACTGTGAATTCACTGGGTTCGGTACTTTTAAGAGGACAAGATCCAAGAGCAGTGTACATTGTTGGTGATAGTTCTTATATGAGGCTTATTAAAGCTGGTAACTCTGTACGTGTTGATGAACAAACTACACCACAGCCTCAGCAAATTCCCATTAATAGGGAAGAGTGGGTTAAAAATTTATTAAAAAAGACCAAAAGATGTGCTGGATTTGTACCAGCTACAGTTGGTGCCCTAGATGAAATTACAAGAATAGGTTTAATAGTAATGGCTTGCGGACCTATAAAAGGGGATGTACCTTATTCTGTTGAAGATTGGATTCACATGTACCGCGATTAATTCTAAACAAACTCCAGCACTGGCGTTCGGCGAGACAAAAATTTCAAGGATTTGGCTATAAGACATTAAAATCTGCAGAAATTTTTGGCGAGTAGGACAAGCTTTTTGACTATTGCTTTAGTTTTGAATGGAGAAAAGTTGTCCGTCGAACCGCCTATTGTGGTGGAATTTTCTTAAAGAAATACAATCTTTTATGCAATTCACTAGGGTTATGATTCAAAATCTATGTATTATTAAGAGAAAACATAAAAATGGTTTCAAAATGTTCGTATAATAAAACTAATAACTATATAAGCAATTATAATTTAACACTAAAATTTCACTCATAGCAAAGCACAGTCCTTGCCACGTTCCTTATCTCGACTGCTGTTGCCTTCAGGTTTTCAATGATTTTTGCGACTGCCACAAGGTTTGAGTTTGTGCTCTTGTTTTTAACATTTACATGCGTGTTGGTGTACTTCTCAAGGAACTTGTTGCATGCAGCTGTCCTGTCCTTGTTTGTCACTTCTGCATTAAAGGCTATCTGCTTGTCTTTGTTGTAATATGATTTCATCACATTGTTGTAGGATTCTGCAATGTCTGTGTGTATTCTTTCAATCTCTGCCAGCGTTGCCCTGTCAAGGCCGGCTGCGCATAAGTACCTTGCAATCCTTTTCTGCCTGTCGGCAATCTTCTCAATGCTTAAAATCATAAGCTCATCGGAGTGCAGCTGCCAGGGCCCTATCCCAAGCGATTTTGCTATCCTTGGGTTCACAATTGCATTTTTAATCACCCTGTAGCCAAGGAAATAAAGCCTGTTGACATCAAAGTCCCTGTTGTGTATGCTTTCATAGTTGCAGTTGCCCCTGCAGCATAATATTGCATCTTCCATCATTGCCCTTGTTATTATGTCCATCCTTCTTATTATGTTGCTGATGGATATGTCATTGATGTTGATAAGGTTTTTAGCTACAATTCTTGTTGAGGTCTGCTCCATTATCTCCAGCCCTGAAAGGTTCCTTATGACATCCTTTATCTTCGGGGCTTCCTTGCTGTTGCTCTCAAATAATATGTTTATTGTATCATAGCCGTTCAGGTAAGAGGACACAATCTCTGCCTTCAGCATTTCAATATCCTTGTTCCTGGAATCAATGTCTATATCTTTGAAATCCGGCTTTTTTTCCTGCTGGTTTGCGCTAAGAGTTAATTCAAAGCCATCATCATTTACAGAAATCAAGTCACCTTTTTTCAGCTTGTTTTTTTCAACCCAGCCTTTTGGCATTGACAGTATGTAAGAGCCCTTGCCGAAGCTTATCAGTTTTCTGACATCAATATTAACCACCCCTTTGGCTAATTTATTTTATTCATGGAACAGCTAACCATATATAAGGATTATTATTGGAAATTATAGATATTGTAGAATATATTGTAATATATAGATATTTTCTTTTTTATATAGCATATATGGTATATAGGTTAATTATTTATACAAAAACCAGCATTTGACTGTCAGCGGGGTGATGATATGCTGAAAAAGAGGCGCTACAGCGACGAGGAAAGCGATGAAAATAATGACATCTATTCAAGGGATGTCAGGGAATTGCTGCTTGATGACGATGAGCTATCCCCAATTGAAGAGGCATTCATGAACGGGTACGAGGATGTCGCATAAGCAAGAGGTGCAAAATGGCTAGATACATCTGCATTAACTGCGGAACCTATATTATGAAAAGCGCGATAAGCGACCCCTACATGTGCAGGGACTGCGAGAAATTACTGGAGGGCGCTGAAGACAGGGAAAGATACACGTATCTTGACAATTATTGAGGAAAAATGAAACTATACCAGCAGTTTGACCTGAACCTTAATGCCTTGAAGATAGGCAGCATTCCGAATATAATAAATGAGATTCCTGTTTTGGTTGAAAAATTAGTAAAGGATCTTCTTGAAGACGGGTACATTGTCATCGAGTCATCTGCAAGGCATATGGGGATTCCAAGAAGCATAACCGTTGTCAAGGATTTTACAGGCCCTTTTGTCACAAAGTTTTCCGCAAAGGTGAGGAATGATTTTGATGCTGTTTCCAAGGCTATAGGGATTGAGAGATTGTTTGAATAATCGACGTGTCTAAAACCCTTAAATTCTGCCATTTTAAGCCTTAAAAAGCTGTTCTAGGAACGAAAGGTTTATATAGTTAAGTGTTCTAAAAACTACAGAAATAATGGCTGATTTATAGACGACAAAGATGCGTGCGAGAACGCTCACACGCTCGCGTTCAACTTCGTGGTTTTAATATTTTCATATAATGAAGAATTAGATAAAAAACTAAAAGCAAGGGTACAAAAACATTAACTAAAACTCAATAACGGTTGAACATTAAAAAATAAAATTAATCAAACTAAAATGGAGCAATCACAAACCCAGCAAAATGAACAAGCTCAGGAAACAAAGCCTGAGTCAAGCTACGAGGCAAAAGACATCCAGGTATTGGCTGGATTGAGCGCTGTAAGGAAAAGGCCTGCAATGTACATTGGCTCGACAGACTCCAAGGGAGTGCACCATCTTGTTTATGAGGCTGTTGACAACTCGATTGACGAGGCGCTTGCAGGGTTCTGCAGCAGGATTTCTGTTTTCATACATAAGGACGGGTTTATTACAATAAGCGACAACGGAAGAGGCATTCCTGTTGACATGCACCCAAAATTGAACAAGCCTGCTGTTGAGGTTGTAATGACAAGGCTTCATGCCGGCGGAAAATTTGACAAGAAAGTTTACAAGGTCAGCGGAGGTTTGCATGGTGTCGGAATTTCTGTAACAAACGCATTGTCAAAGGAGCTTGTTGTTGATGTAAAAAGAAACGGCAAAATCTACCGGCAAAAGTACCAATGCGGCAAGCCTGTCACGGAATTAACAATTATAGGCGATGTTGATGCAAAAGACACTGGAACAACCGTGAAATTTTTGCCTGACGAGCAGATATTTTCAGAAACAGAGTTCAGCTTTTAGGTACTGTCAAGCAGATTAAGGGAGCTTGCATTCCTCAACAAAGGTATAAAAATAGAGATAGAGGACGAAAAAACAGAAAAGAAAAATGAGTTCCATTATGACGGCGGCATAATATCTTTTGTGGAGTACCTTAACAAAAACAAGACACCATTGCACAAGACCATTTATTTCAGCAAGGGCAAAAACGGCATACAGTTTGAGTATGCTTTGCAGTATAATGACGGCTACCAGGAAAATGTTTTCTCTTTTGCAAACACAATCAATACTTATGAGGGAGGCACGCATTTAATCGGTTTTAAGACAGCACTGACAAGAGTCATGAACAATTATGTGGAAAAAAACAAGCTGAAAGGCATCAAGCTTACAAGCGAAGACACAAGGGAAGGGCTGACAGCGGTTATTTCCATCAAAATACCTGAGCCGCAGTTTGAAGGCCAGACAAAGACAAAGCTTGGAAATTCCGAGATAAAAGGGCTTGTTGACAGCATTGTAAATGACTCGCTTGGCTCTTATCTTGAGGAAAATCCACAGATTGCAAAGGCAATTGTCTACAAGTGCGTAAATGCAGCGCATGCAAGGGAAGCTGCGCAAAAAGCCAGAGAACTGACAAGAAGAAAAGGGGCATTAAACCACGGCTCTTTGCCGGGAAAGCTCGCAGACTGCTCCGAAAAAGACCCTGCAAAATGCGAACTGTTCATTGTGGAGGGCGATTCGGCCGGGGGAAGCGCAAAGATGGGTAGAAACCGTCAATTCCAAGCAGTATTGCCATTAAAAGGAAAAATCCTGAATGTTGAAAAAGCAAGGCTGAACAAAATTTTTGAGAATGATGAAATAACAACAATGATAGCGGCAATCGGTACAAGCGTGGGTGAAGATTTTGACATAACAAAGGCAAGATACCACAAGCTTGTCATAATGACAGACGCTGATGTTGACGGCTCGCATATAAGAACGCTATTGCTCACTTTCTTTTACAGGCACATGCAGCAGCTGATTGAAGCAGGCTATGTTTATATTGCCCAGCCCCCATTATACAAGGTGACAAAAGGGAAAATAACAAAATATGTCTACAATGACGAGGAACTGGAAAAACTGTTGAATGAAATTGGAAGGGATGATGTAAACATGCAGCGCTACAAGGGGCTTGGAGAGATGAATCCCCAGCAATTGTGGGAAACAACAATGGACACAGGCAACAGGACAATGCTGCAGGTAACCTTGCAGGATGCAGTAGAGGCTGACAAGATGTTCACACTGCTAATGGGCGACCAGGTTGAGCCGAGAAGAAAGTTCATAGAGCAGCATGCGAAGGAAGTTATAAATCTGGATGTTTAAGGGATTTTTATATATTCTATCTTAAGAGATAAACAAGTAATACCAACATAAACCTTTATAAATCAATAAAAATTCCAAAACCTTAATTAAAATGGCACAGGAACAGGTTGCAAAGCTAAAGAAAAAGCAGTGGTTTCAAATCATTGCGCCGAAGCAGTTTGAAAATGCAGTCATAGGGGAAACTTTAGTCTACTCGCCAAGCCAGATGCTGGGCAAGACATTAAGCCACAGCCTGATGAACCTTACAAATGACATGAAAAGGCACCCTGATTATCACAAGGGGGGATGTAAAGGGCTCTGTTGCTGCAAAGATGCGGAACAACATCGCAATGTTTCTTGCCAAAACAATCAAAAAAATGGCATATGACGAGATTATCAACGACCTCATAACCCACAAGCTGCAGTCTTTGATGCGGGAAAATTTAAACAAGATTTATCCATTGAAAGTGTGCGAAATAAGGTATCTGGGAATTGAGGCAAGGGAAAAGCCACAGGAAGCAAAAGCTGAAGCTAAGGAAGAGCAGAAGCAAAACTTATAAAACAAAGCTAGTTCTTTTTTGTTTATAGCCCCGTAGTCTAGCGGTCTCTTTTAAGCCGTAAAAGGATAGGGCCCTCTGGAGGCAGCGAAAATCAGAGATTTTCTGGTCTTTCGTTGCTAACGAAAGGCTCTGACGGCAGTTCGAATCTGCCCGGGGCTATTTTTAATTGATTCTTAAGAAAGTATTATAAATAAATCTTTATTTTCTGATAGAAATTTACTAGAGAAAAATCAATTAAAATGAATCAATTAGAAGATACACCTGTTTTGGTGGAGATTGACGACCTGTATAGATATTCCCATCTTCAAAGAAGATGGTTAGAATTGTACAGAATTTCTAAAGATAATGCCAGCAGAGATAATAACTTCGTCCAAGATACACAAGAAAGAGATTGGGTCGGTCGCATTTTTGACCATGACCATACCAGGCAGCTTGAGGCAAACCTAGATTATCTAAGAAGATTGCAAGGATTAGTTACACCAATTAGAGGCGGAGTATTAAATTCGAATGAGGAACAAAAATTAGAATTCTCTGGCTTGCCTCGGGAGGCACTAGATTTTTTAAGCCATGCTGGAATTAGCGTAAAGGCAGTTGACACCCCCAATTTGGAGCGCTTGTTACAAGAAGGATTTTGACTATAAAACCAAAAAATAAATTTTTTGTCTATAATACCAATGAAACTAATCGCGCAGGGAGCAGAAGCTAAATTGTTTCTGGAAGAAGGAAATATCCTAAAAAACCGCTTTAAAAAAACTTACAGGATAAAAGAAATAGACGAAAAGCTGCGCAGCTTCAGGACAAGAAGAGAGGCTAAAATCCTGCAGAAACTCCATGCGATAGCATTTCCAGCTCCAAAACTAATAAAAAATGATGAAAAAGAAAATTTAGTGATTGAAAATATTGGCGGAAAGCTGATAAAAAATATCCTTGAAAAAAATAACTATAAAAAATTGTGCAATGAAATCGGCGGAAAAATCGCAGTTCTTCATAACAATTCAATCATTCACGGCGACCTGACAACGTCAAACATGATTTTAAGCAAAGAAGTCTATTTTATTGACTTTGGATTGTCATTCTTCTCGGAAAAAGCAGAGGACAAGGCAGTTGACTTGCATCTGCTAAAAGAGGGGCTTGAGTCAAAGCATTACAGAATTTGGGAAAAATGTTTTAAATACACTCTAGAATCATATAGGAAAGAGGCAAAAAACAGCAATGAGACATTAAAGCGGCTCGAGGCTGTTGAAAAAAGGGGAAGATACCGTGCGAGAAAGGGGCGCTAACCTTAATATTAAAAAATCTGCGTCAATGAGTTTATGCAGCGTCAAGCATTGGGATGAACTGGCTTGTCGTACTGCCTAACCCTAGGCATCTCGAGTGCAAGCTTTTCCAATAAAGATTTTTGGTTAAAGCTTAATTTTTCTCTTTTTATTAGCGATGCCTTACTTGAAACATGGAACATTCCTATCCAGGACAGTCCATCTTGGGTAACTTTCAAAACCGGTGCACCGCTGCTTCCTATCTGTGCAGGGGAAATGCTGCGCACACATACATGTTTTCCGTATTTGTCATTGGATTTTTCTTCAGGGACATGTTGCTGGTCTATTAAAAGGAAGTAACCATTCCTTGTACCAAATTCTATCTTGCCGTAATTCTCGCTGTAACCCATAGTCACAACTTTGTCGCCATATTTTACTTCTAAATCACCATCAAGGAGCTCTTTATAGTCTGGCAATGCTATTGCGGAAATATCCCCTTTTGTGCGCAATATCGCAACATCTATTCTTTGGTTTGAGTCTACAGCCTCAAGTCCTATTATGGTGCCATTATTATCATATAATGCGGTCTTGGCAGAATAACCATCTGACAAAAACTTAGGATTAGCTATAACATGCTCATTCGTACAGATGTAGCAATAACCATCTCTTTTTTTGAATGCCAATCCTGTTCCAATGAATCCAGAGGAACCATCATCTCGGGAGTATGTGGTGAGTAATTGCACTGTTGCCCTTTCAACACGTTCTTTTAAAGTAAGCCCCATTGAATTAGCCCAGGCATTAGAATGAGCAAATGAGGCAGGTGCTGCTAGCCCTGCAAATCTCAAGAATCCTCTCCTGCTTACTTGCATGAATTGCAGAATTTAATATTAATATTTAAAACTTGCGAGTAGTGCCAGCAAAGAAAAACAACCTTTTTAAACTGAAATAATAATTAAACCAATTATGGACCTTCAGATACCAAAAGGGACAAGGGACTTTTCCCCGGAAGAGAAGATATTGAGGGATAAGATAGTTGCAACTCTGAAGGAAGTTTTCGAGCTTTATGGCTATGCTCCCCTGGACACCCCAATCCTTGAGAGGCTTGATGTCCTGTCCTCAAAGTATGCAGGAGGCTCAGAAATCCTGAAAGAAACTTTCAGGCTGAAAGACCAAGGCAGCAGGGAACTGGGATTAAGATATGACTTAACTGTTCCGATGTGCAGGTACATTGCAATGAACCCAACGATAAAGATGCCTTTCAAGCGATATCAAATAGGGGAGGTTTTTAGAGACGGTCCTGTTGCATCAGCAAGGTACAGGCAGTTTTTGCAATGCGATGTTGATGTCATAGGCTCTTCCTCAATGGCAAGCGATGCAGAAATAATTGCGCTGATTTACGTTGCATTCTGCAAATTCAACATGGAAGTTAACATCAAGGTTAATAACAGAAAATTGCTGAATGATATCCTTGACTATTGCGGCATCGAGAAAGGCAGGCAGGAAAATGTTATTTTGTCCATCGACAAGCTGGAAAAGCTTGGCATGAATGTTGTCAAAAACGAATTAAAGGAGCAAAAGATTGACAGCGGAAAAATAGACAAAATACTGGCAATAATAAACATTAAAGGAAACAGCAGTGAAAAACTATCCCAATTAAAAAAAATATTAAAGGATTCTGAAGGTTTAAATGAAATTGAAGAATTATTATCTTATCTAAAATCCTACAGAAGCGAAGCTTCTGGGGAACTTAAAAATTCAAAATTTTTAAGTAATCTAAATTTTGAAGCTGAATTTGATGTTTCCCTTGCAAGAGGGCTTGCTTATTATACTGGAACTGTGATTGAAGCATTTTTGAAAAATA